>JBFRWL010000386.1:0-5210 GCA_051439565.1 Prochloraceae cyanobacterium | reverse complement strand
CCTGTGAGAATCACAACTCTATCATCTCTTTCCAGCACATCACCTAACCAATTTGTAGCGGGTACAGCACCAATAAAAATAAATAAAGCATGAGCCGGAACGGTTTTTACTTCCCCAGACTGGGGACGTCAAAACTGTTCCGGCTAATGCTTTATTTATTTTTATTGGTGCGGTCCCTCATACAGATTGGTTAGGAGATTTGCTCGAAACAGACGAGCAAGGTTTCATTCTCACAGGCGCAGATTTGCGCCAAGTAGATGCCCATAAAGCTAAACGCCATCGTACCTCAGAAAATCGTCCCCAAGGATGGACTTTAGAGCGGAAGCCTTATCTATTAGAAACTAATATTCCCGGAATTTTTGCCGTCGGAGACGTGCGTCACAGTTCGATTAAGCGAGTAGCTTCGGCTGTGGGCGAAGGCTCGATTTGTGTCCAGTTCGTCCATAGATATTTAGCTGAGGTGTTGTGAGCTCATTTCCGGTTGAATACTTATACCATTTTTCAAAAGTAGCTAGATAGATCGGAACGCTAAAATAACCATATATCAACAATTTATTTCAACTAAGTCTCCAGTGACTTTTGAGAATTGGTATTAACTTGATCCTTTGAAGTAACGAGTCCTGAATCGGGAATTAATTCAAGTCAGGCAATTGTAGATTGCAGATAAAAGATTTTAGATTTACCCCATAAGTGAACTTAGGGGCATGAAATCAATCGACAATCTTCAATCTTCAATCGTCAATGGCGCGGTCAAGGGAGTTTCAAGCTTGTTGCCAGTTTGTGACTTTTTCTGGTTATTTTTAGCTAATTAATCAACAATCAATTAAAATTCTCAACTCGCTCGGGTTAATCCCTGAAAAAAAAACTTCAATGGTCACCCCAATAGATCAAAACAATATCTATAACCAAAAATCCTGCCAATCAGAAAATCTAGAAGTCGATTCATCTAGAATCAATTTGAGCTCTAAACTATCTCCCCAAAAAAAAAGGGCTCAAAAGTACGAGTCTCAAAAAAGACTGACCAAAACCCTTGTGGCTGAGAGATCCTTTTCAGCTAAGTTTAGTACCTATACAGGAGAAGAACTCCACTGGATTAGAGTTATCTTCCGACTGCTAGCAATAGTAACGGGGGAAATTTATCTTTGGGTAATTTGGGCGGCTGGATATGCTTTGATGGTTTCCCTGTGTCATCAGTTGGAAATGCTTAATTTTCTCCAGCAAAAAGCCCCAGTTATTAGAACTTTTGTGCTTTCTCTTAACATCGTTCTGAGTTTGTTACTAGCCTTCCGAACCAATACAGCTCACGAACGATTCTGGGAAGGCAGAAAATTGTGGGGAGCGATGGTAAATACTGTCCGTAACCTAGCTCGTGAAATTTGGCTGGTCATAGAAGAAAGAGATTCTCTAGATAGAAAACACAAAGAGGCGGCATTGCGCTTAGTAGTTGCTTTTCCCATCGCAATGAAGTTACATCTGCGACGAGAAGCCTTAAATTCTGAGTTAATACCATTGATGAATCAATCTCAGTATAAGATGCTCCAACAAGTAAATCACGCTCCCTTAGAGATTGCTTTCTGGGTTGGAGATTATATACAGTATCAGCACGAGCGCGAACGAGTTAACGGATATCAGCTAAGTACTTTACACAAATTGTTAGATAAAATGGTCGATATTCTAGGTGGCTGTGAGCGAATTTTGAAAACACCAGTCCCGTTAGTATATACGATCGTCTTTAAAACGTTGCTGTTGATTTACTTCCTGGTCCTCCCACTCCTCTTAGTTCAGGGTCTAGGTTGGTGGACAGCGCCAGTGGTAGCCTGTATCTGCATTCTTTTCCTAACTATCAATGAAGTTGGGGCCGAAATTGAAGAACCTTTCGGTCACGATCCTAATGACCTACCTCTAGATTTACTCTGCGAGACGATCTTACGCAATGTGGAGGATTTAATCCAACTAGCTCCCAGCGGCTGCGCTCAAAACCTGTTGCTCAATCGTAACTGCGCAATAACCACTGGCGGGGAGCAGGGAAGAAGGCGCTCATTAGGAGCATAAACAGCTTTCTTCAGGAGAGGAAAATCTAGCAACGATAATTCTCTTCTCATCATTCATTAGGTGCGCTCAGAGGCTAAATTCCAGGCCTTTTTTCTGCTAGTGACAAATACTCTTCTTCCAATTCGGTCAGCTCACCAACATTTCTCCGGCTAATTCCCTGAATCACATCTACTACCACCGATTCAGGCTCACAATCCATTAAGTTTGCCATCCGGTTAACAATTTGTTCAGCCAGCTTACGCTCGTTTGGGTCTACTTCACATGGCTTTAAATTGTCCCCTCTCATACCAGTACGCACCCCATTCCAGAATAAGATATCGCAGTAGTTGCGGTTATCATAAATTTTCACGACGATGCCCCAATATCCGTTGAAAGCTCGGATTTCCTCATCTTTGCTACTTATCCGGCACACATCTCCAATTGCATAAGGAAAGGATTCATCGTGCTGTGGTGCTGCCTTCTTGGTAGCTAGTTCAACTATTTGTTTTCCTGTTTTTCCTTTGCTGAAAGCTTGTTTTAACGCCTCTGGGTTAGATTGGGCTAATTCCGCTAGCTTCTTGATGTCTCGCTTACCGATCTTTTTCTCTCGCGACAGGATTTGGGTTCGAGTTTCATTTCCAATAATTTCTGCTAAAGTGTCTACGTCCAAAGCGAATCTTCCATCACGTCTGATAGTCCGGCTTCCAATTTTGTGTTCAGCCGCTAAAATTTCATCGGTTTTTTGTTGGCGGTCACTTTGACCGCCAATTAATTCTTTGTTCCCTGCCCGTCCTCTAGGGTTAGTAACTTTGGCTTTGAGCAAGTTATATCTTTTGCCCCGAAGATAGGAAACCTGTTCTGGCAAAAGATTACGCCGTGCCAATTGATTCTCGATCATCCAGGCGATCGCTGCTTCCCTGGAAGGCATTTCAAGTTCGACTATCTGGTAAGGGATGTTATGTTTAGTGCATAGCGATCGCCCTTATCTTAGTGCCATTCGGTTATAATCCTTGGTGAAATCTAGCCAGATCGAGGATTGCTATGAACAATCCTCAACGCGACCGATGTGAGATTCATTTATTTGTTTCTTGCTTCGGCGTGTTTTCTTTGGGCTAAATGTTCTTCCTCTGAACTGCGAGGACGAGAGCGCAAGGATTTAACAGCAGCCGAATAGTCAATTACTTTGTTGTTTGTCAGATGAGATTGTTGCCGTTGTTTGACCCACTCTCGCCAAGAGCTACGCTCAAGTTCATCTACTTGGCGACAAAGAGGTGCATTTAAACGCCAATCAAGAGATGCTTGTACTTGTCGTTCGGGATGATTAGCCAATTTTTCTCCCGCTTGACATCCATCTTCTTGGCAAACAGGTATCTTGTGAGAATCTAGTTTCCATCCCTTAATGACTAATCGAGCTGCATTGATAGCTATGCCAGTATCTCGACAACAGAAGCAACTCCAATCTGGTTGCCAAATCTCTTTTTCGTAACCAGGCTCATCTTCCCTTCTCATGGGGATTGGCTCTAATTCAGGAAAATCCATTACCTTTCTCCCCAAATCAGGTTGTGTTTCTTGGCGTACTCAGCCATTGCTTGACGAATCTCTCTTGGCAAATGCTTACAGTGGGCCAGATAGTTCATCTTCAGCTAGACGACGGCTTAGATCGAGTCAAGCGACTTGACAAAATAGACAATATCTCTTCATGGGTAAGTTTAATCGGATTATTTCGGTTAGAAGTTTGCTGAACAATTGTCTCTAGAGCGCTGGCTTTTACGCCATAATCACTGAGTGGAGGAATAGCTAATTGTTCTGTCCACTCTTCGAGAGTATTAATGAAGAAATCTGCATAGTAATTTTCTGATTTTCCGCTTTCGGTTGAGAGGAGCCTACCCACCCGACTCATCTTGGCCAGAGCCGGATTTTGGGTTTCTCTTGCTCTGATAGCTTCTAAGGTCACTTTATTCGCCATCGCCATTAAGGTGCCACAAACCACTCCATGAGGAATAGGAAATAAACCACCCAAAGGAGAAGCCAAACCATGTACAATCCCTAAACCAGCATTAGCTAGGCAAATTCCTGAACATAAGGAAGCATAAGCCATTCCTTCTCTTACTTGCGGATTATTGGCTCCTTCCCCACAAGCTAGGAGAAAATATTGTGCCACTTTTTCGATGCCACTGACCGCCAGCGCATCAGTTAGTGGTGAAGCGCTCGGAGATAAAAAAGGTTCTAGCAATTGGGTAAAAGCATCTAGGCCACAGGCGGCGGTAAGAGGTCGGGGGCAAGATGTGAGTAAGTTGCCGTCAATAATTATTCCGTCGGGAATCAAGTTATCATGACGTAGAGATTTTTTATAACCATTTTTTCCCACTTCACTAATTACGGCATTTTTGGTGACTTCTCCCCCTGTCCCCGAAGTAGTAGGAATAGCCAGATAAGGCAATTTAACTCCACTGTGAGGAATACCCTTCCCTACTCCTTCCAAATGGTCAAAAATCGAATTCTGATGAGGTAGCATCGCCGAAAGTGCTTTGCCTAAATCAATGACACTTCCTCCTCCAATGCCCACTACGGCTTCAATCTGTTGAGCTCGATATTGTTGGCACAATCTATCTACATCAGGGGTGGAAGGCTCTCCTTGATAAGAGATTCTCTCAAAGTTAATCTGATTCTTCTCTAACACAGACTCAATCACTGACCAATTACCAGAATGCTCCAGCGATTTCCCTCCTGTCACTACTAAGACATTATGGGCCTTGAGCAGCTTAAGTAGAGAGGGAAGTTGCTCTAATTTTCCGGTGCCAAAATGAATGGGAGGAACTTTAGCAAAAAAGAAGGGAGAAATAGCCATCGCTGGTTAAAGAGGTGCAATTACATGATAGGGTACACCTTGACGAGGTTCTGCCATCCAATCGGCAACTGTTTCTCGCCAAGTTAAATAGTGTTGAGTTTGTTTATGGGCTTTGGCTCCTGCTTCGCTTTGATAGGCTTCATAGAGAAGAAAATTGGAGGGGTCTTCAGGAGCTTGCAAAATATCAAAACGCATATTCTCTGGTTCTTGAATCGAGTGTTGATGATTGATTTGAGTAGCTTTAATAAAGTCTTGAATGTATTCAGGTTTGACTTTGACGTGAACAATTGTAACAACCATAGAGAAAAATGTCGTCGGTTTAATCTGACTC
>JBFRWL010000385.1:0-4704 GCA_051439565.1 Prochloraceae cyanobacterium | reverse complement strand
AAGCACGGTCGCTGGGCAAAACTGGAACTCCCAACCGCAACCCCAGACTCAAACAAGCGCGATCTCCCAGAGACAATCCTGCTTGTCGCGTTTGTTCCCACAATCTTCCAGTCAGTTCTCCATCCTCTGGGGTAAACGGCTCAACCCTCAATCCCAGTGCCTGCAAATCATCGAGCATTCCTTCGACCTCAACCCCTGCTGCGATCGACTTCTGTACTACCTCTGCCCAGTTCACACTCGACATTATCGACTCAGCCAACACTCCATCCACCACTTCACTTCCTGGTTCATCTTGCAAATAAGCCAGCAAAGCCGAAGCATCCAAAACTACGGTCATTCAGTTGCTTCCTTTTTTGCTGCTTCACGCCGTTCTGCGATTAATTCATCTGCCAGACTGCGCTCTTTTGATACCTTGGTAAATCGATTTTTCAAGCGTTGCTTAATTGTCTCCTGCTTTTCTAGCACTAACCGTCCTCCCTCTTCACGGGCAATTAGTTTATCTCCTTCTTCTAGTTTCAGCGATCGCCGTAATGCTGCGGGAATTACTAACCTTCCCTGGCGACCTAAATGTACTTCTACTGATTTCAGCAATTTATCCATATCAGGCTCATCTACCACCTTTTATTTTTTGTGCCACTTGTTTTTATTTTATGGCACATCTTTATGGCGAACGACGGGATTATTAAAGATTAAGGATCGGCAAGATATTGCGATCGCTTAAATGACTCATCACCAAAATTTTCAAGCTCAATATTTTGACTAAAAACCCCTATTTAACTCAGATTAAGTTTTAGAAAGGTAACTACCATGCCATCAAGAATCTTCAACCTCGAAAGCAGAATCAACCTTCTCAACTCCGTGCTTACTACTGAAACTGAAGTTGAACGGTTATCATCAGTTGTAAGAGCATTGGAAGAGGCTAGAGGGGACTTATCCATTGCCATACCGACGTTACGAGAGGCGGGACAGCCAGAAGACCTATTACGAAGAGTCACACTAGCATATGAACTAGCAGATATATCAGAAGATAACGAAGATGTTGTTAGAGTGATCGCTGAAAACTCGGAAATAGAAAATTTAAGGGATGTAGCTCTCAATTACAACGTTACCGAACTAGCTAATACTGTCAATCCTGAAAGAGTACCAGGGAGGTTAATAGAAGAAACTGATAGTGATGTTGACAAGAAACAAAAATTTGCTGTAGCTTTGCGACAAAATCTGTTTAGAGTCGAAACTACTGCCGTTCTGCACAGAATGATCCAGGATGAAGAAGTTCCCATTGCCGATACCAACATTCGGTTAGGAGTTGTAAAATTTTTAGATAATCAGCCCCCCGAATTTAATATTCGCACTACTTCTATTTATACTGCACTACAACAAGAAAGAGCTTTTCAAGACATTGCTGACGAACAACGGGAAGAAGTTGTCAACCAGCTAAAAATCCTGCAACGGGTACAGGCAATTAGTCCCATTCCTGAAGCTGTGCGAGTTTTGATGGATGCTAATCTGATTTCTGCATTTACCGTTACCGAAATGCCAGAATCAACTTTCTTGAAAAGTTATAGCAACCGCTTAAGTGAAGCAACCGCCCACCAAGTGTACAGCAATGCCCTGAATATTCGCTTTCGTAACGAACGAGCATTGATGGTAATACATGAAACAGTAAGAGGAACTAGACCGAATATTATTGACCCGCAACCGTTAGAAACCCGTATAGCTACTTATCAGGCTGTAGCTGATGAAAAAGCAGTGCCTCTCAACCTAGAAGAATTATTCGGAGATATGGACTACTGTGAATGTGAAGAATGTGCTTCTGTGTATAGTCCCGCGTCTTATTTTGTGGAATTATTACAATTTCTACGAAATAATAACCTCGATCCAGAAAATCCCAATACAGAAGTAGCAGGTATTGCCAACACTCCTTTAGAAAAACTTTTCCGTCGCCGACCCGATTTAGGTTGCTTAGAACTAACCTGTGAAAACACTTTTACAGTTTTGCCTTATGTAGATTTGGTTAACGAAGTAATGGAAAGCTTTGTCGTTCATTTGAATGAGTATGAAGCCGATATCGAAGATCCCAAACAGGCAATCCTAGAAACGTTCAACATCGAAGACGAAACTAGCAGCGAATTACTCGCTCAACCGCAACACACCAATTATCAAGCATACTGCATCCTCAAAAGTGCTGTTTACCCCTTTACTCTGCCCTATCATCAGCCCATTGATGCGATTAGAATCTTTTTGAACTACTTGGAAACTAGCCGTTATGAGCTACAGGATACCTATCGAACTGCAAAAATAACCTGTGATACTGTGAGCCTCACTCTTGAAGATGAGGCAGAACTACAACAGCTACACCACGAGACTTTAGATCGGGCAGTGGATGCCGAGTTTTTGGGCTTAACTCAAGAAGAATACATCATCTTAACCAAAGAAGCCTTTTGGCAAAAAAGGTATTTTGATATCACCCTCAACAAAGATCACACTGAAGCAGAATATCGCGAGAATATTGGAGTTAAGCCAGTTCATGAATACTACGGCTATTATGCCGATAATGCTGATGATGCTCAAGCTGAGATGCTTAGTTTTGAAGAAACCGCCCAACAGGGTTTAACCTTTGTGAAAAAGCAGTTTTTGCCTCGCACTGGTATTCAGTATGTAGATTTAGTGGAGTTACTAAAAACCCAGTTTTTTAATCCCAACTTCCCCCAATTTAGAGCTTTAACCATCTTAGAAAGCATTCGCTTTAGCTATCGCTTTTTACAAACTTTAGTCGATTACAGCAGCACCAATCCCAAAGTTAAATTTGCCAAACTGATTGAATTTTTAGAAACACCAGAAGAATCCTCGGAATTAGCCCCACTATTAGATGCTATGCAGCATCCCGATCCTTGCCAGCAACAAAAACCTGATTGGTGTCTGGATGTTCGAGATTTGCGGAATTGGGTTTACTGTTACTTTGAAAGAATCGGCGAATTAATTGTTTTGGAATCGAATGAGGGACCCAAGCTTTCAATTGAAGGAGAACTTTATGCAGAAGATGAATTTATTGGCATATTACACAATGACGGAATAATAAGAAATGCCGAAGATGAAGATGAAATTATTGGTAGGGTAACAATCGGGGAAATCGAAGATAACGTAACATATGCTGGGCAAGTTGTCGATAATGATGGTAAGTTATTTATCAAGACATTTGAGGCTCTAGGGATAAAAAGCATCAAAATTAATAACGAGGATGGCGATTTTATTGGTTTCATTGATAACCAAGGAATTTTTCACAATTTCAAACCCTTCGGGGACGAGTACCTAAAAGCATTTTGGTTTCCTGCCCAAGATACCTGTAATCTCGATAAAGTGCGCCTAGTTCACCTTGATGGCACGCCATTAAAGGTAGAAGAATACGATCGCATTCAGCGTTTTATTCGCCTTTGGCACAAAATGGGCTGGACAATTGATGAAACAGACAAAGCCCTAATTGGACTTGATGAATTTTCAGCAGGGAATGGGAATGGAACATCACCCACCTCTGATGGAGAATGCGATTATGTGGGGTTTGATGTGTTTGAAGATGATTGTAGCAGTCCTAGCAGTGAGGATGATGGGGGATGCGAACCGACAGACGATCTTGACTGTCCCGATTTGGTAGAGATTACTGCTGAGATTACCCCCCATTTTTTACATCAGTTAGTAGCAGTAAAAAAACTGTTGGACAAAACAGGATTAGAATTAGCAAAATTGCTAACTTTTTGGGCTAACATCAGCATCCAAGGTGAAAAGTCTCTCTATGCCAGATTATTTTTAACTCACAATCTGCTAGGTATCGATGAGGTATTCAAAGCAGACAAACATGGCAATTATTTAACAAAATCAGCTAAAATCTCCGAGCATTTACCCGTACTAATGGCTGCCTTGAGATTAAAAGCCGATGATATTACAAAAATTACGGAATTTCGTGAACTTGATGATGACTTGACCTTAACCAATGTCTCAGTATTATATCGCCATAGTCTGTTAGCAAAAGTTTTAGGAATTAAAGTAACAGAACTCTTGGCAGCAATTGAGCTATTTGGCGATCCCTTTGAAAATGCTTACAAAACTCTGAAAATGTTGGAAACTTGGGGGAAAATGGAAGATGCAGGATTTTCCTTCCGTCAACTGAATTATCTAATCCTTAATTGCGATGATGCCCTACGTCCAGTTGCGCCATCTCAAAAAACTATTTTACAAATTACTAAAACCCTCTATGACGGTTTAAATAAGATTGAAGAGGATCACCCCTTAATTACTGAAGATAATCGGGAAGAGGCAACAGCAGAGTTAATTCGAGCCAAAGCTGGTCTGTTGTTTGAACAGTCGGTGGTGGAACAGATTATTGGGTTGCTAGAAGGAACAACCGTTTATACCATCAAGGCTCCAGCGAATCTGACTATTTCAGTTCCAGATAATTTAGCAGCTAAAATTCAATACAAAAAACAAACAAATGTCGATCCTCCTCAAGCAACCCTACAAGTGACTGGTATCTTAACCGATGTCGAACAAGAGCAAGCTAAAGCCTTATCCAGTCATCCACAATGGGCAGAAGCTTTCAAGCGCGTAGCTCAACAAGCAGAGAACTTCTTCAATGATGTGCTTTTTGGTATTTTTCCTGACATGAAATTAGCCAAAAACGAGTTACTAGCAGGAGAGGTAAATCTACCGACC
>JBFRWL010000384.1:0-4746 GCA_051439565.1 Prochloraceae cyanobacterium | reverse complement strand
TCTTTAAATCCCTGCACCCGAATTGCCAATTCTTGGGAAACACCAGCAAAACTAGTGCGCATTTCCTCGCGAATTCGCTCTCGACGACGTTCTAGCTGCTCGATCGAGATTTGTAGAGCTTGTTTTTGCTGTTCTAACTCTCTCATTCCTTCTTTAACCATACCTGCTAAAGTCTGCTGGACTTCTGCAGTTTGCTGAGAAAGCATCTGATTCTTTTTTGTTTGCAGCGCTCTAATTTCTGCTTCTAGAGTTTGCTTGTGAAGTTCTAATTGAGCTAATCTTTGTGCGAGTTCTTCTTCCTGAGTAGCTGCTTGAGTTTTTCGGGACGATAATGGCTCTTCAACCCAGTCAAGAGGTTCTGATTCTGGATAATTGGATTCTTGAGACAACTTTACTAAGTTTGGTTCTAGAGATTCTGGTCGGTCATAGTTTAAATTTTTAGCCACATTTATTGGTTCACTTAGAGGTTCTTGGGAGTTATCTGATGAGGAGGAAACTAAATTTTGATTTGGGGTTTTTGATTCGTCTGAATTCATTAATCAAATACAAACAAAATTAATTTTTACTATTTTTTTCTGGCTATCAACTATCGCTGGGACATTTATTAACAAGCTGACTGCTGATAGCTAAATGCTTATCTTACCCTTTAATTTCAGTGCGCTCACTACATACTTTAGATTTGAGTCTGTTTGTCTTGTTCGAGCGGGCATTTTTGTTCCAGACAAGTTTGGAGTATTTTCGGGTCAAATAAAATCGGCAAAAAATGAATACTCTTTACTTCCCTAAAATAAAATAAAATAGGTACTGGTTTCCAGAAAATCCGCCAATAGAGCCAATCTGAGTAAGGGAAACTTCTAATTAATTTCTCAACTCGATATATATCTAAGGCTGTTTCTGTAAATTTTAGCCGGATTGTTGCTGCTTGAAACCACAGGAAAAATCCCAATAGCGCGATCGCTATTCCCAGCCAACCTATAGACAGGAATAGTGGAACTGCAGCTATAATAAGCACCAAAGGTAATTTATAGCTCGGTGAAAGTTCAATAGTTTTTTCTTCTAGGTTAGAAAATTTAGCAGTAGTCACAGTCTAATAATCCCTTCTTGGATAAAGGAAATTCTTATCTTTTATTTTATGTTAATTGTAAGTTAAATGTTTATCAGCTTACCTGAGTAGAGTCTCGATGTTGACAATTAGTGTCTAAGAAATAATAACTAGCAACCTTAACCGATCGACCCACTGCCAGTTCCTTGGAACATTAACCAAGATAAAAAGAAATTAGTAATAAAAATCGCTAGCATTGAGGTTACCACTGCTGTAGTTGTTGACTTTCCGACTCCCTTGGCTCCTCCAGTAGTTGTCAAACCCCAACTACAGCCGATTACGGCAATCAATGACCCAAAAAACGCTGCTTTGAGCACTGAACTTAACAAATCCCAAACGTCTAGAAAGTTACTAACTGAATTGAGAAACACAGATTGAGGAATATCGTATAAATTAGAGGCGATCTCCATTCCCCCGACTATACCAGTAATCAGGGACAGAATGGTCAAAATCGGCAGCATTAAACAACAGGCAAGTACGCGCGGGATTACAAGGTAGTCGATCGGGTCAGTTTTCAGCATATAGAGAGCATCAATCTGCTCCGTGACTCGCATGGTGCCAATTTCAGCCGCAAATGCTGAACCGACTCTTCCAGCTATAATTACTGCGGTGATTACAGGTGCTACTTCTCGAGCCAAGGCTAGAGCGAGAACCCCTCCTACGGCTGTTTGCGCCCCAAAGTAAATAAACTCTCGCGCTACCTGAATGGTAAATACCATACCGATAAAAGCTGCTGTTACCAAAGCAATCATCAAAGATTCGGGTCCAACAGAAGCCATTTGATCGAGAGTGTTACGTCGGTGAATCTTGGTTTTAAGTATATGAATCAGAACCTGTCCGCCAAGGAACATTGCTGCCAGTGAGCGCTCAAACCATAGTTCAATGGCGCTTCTTGGAGTGGTTTTACTTGTCATTGAGGAAAATCCTAATTTTGCTCTGTTTCTACTCGGAAGCGTTCCACAGATCCCAGCAATTCTTGGGAAATACTCACCAGCTTTTGCAAGGAGCCAGCTACTCGCTGGGATTCTCGCGAAGTTGTTTGGGCTGCCAACTCCACAGATTGCATAACCTCAGACACGGCACGAGAGTTTTCTCTTTGTTCTACCGTAGAAGCTGTAATCGAACGCACTAAGTCATCGATGCGTTTTGATACTTGAATAATATCATCTAGAGATCTCTTAGCTTGTTCGGCTCGATCGGTAACTCGAACTACTTGTCCGAGACCTTCTTCCATTGCTTCCATTACCGAACCAGTTTCACTCTGAATTTGCCACACAATTTGTTCAATTTCCTTGAGAGCTTTAGCCGAGCGATCTGCTAGCTGTCGTACTTCATCAGCAACAATAGCAAAACCTCGACCAGATTCTCCTGCTCTTGCTGCCTCAATTGAAGCATTAAGTGCTAGCAGGTTAGTTCGAGAGGAAATTTGAGAAATCAAAGCGACAATTTTCGAGATTTCCTGGGATGCTTCTGCCAGCCGCTTAACTTTACGTGCCGTTTCTGCTACTTTATCGCGAATTTCTATAATACCAGCAACTGTCCGTTCTACCGATTCGCCGCCTTTGATCGCTGTTTCTGAAGAAGTACGCGCTACTTCCTCTGCCTCTTTAGCGTTTTCAGCTACCCGTTGAATTGAATCTGTCAACATTTGTACCGAGTTGAGAGTAACTGCTAATTCCCCAGCCATATTTAAGGCACTACTGTACTGATTATTAGCAAACAACTCACTATCTGCAGCACCTCTATTTACTTGCTGTGCTGCTTGCTTAACCTGCCGAACAATTTCTCGCAGGTTAGTAATTGTTAGATTAAAGGCATCGGCAACTGCACCCAAAACGTCAGCAGTTACTTCAGCTTGTACTGTTAGGTCTCCCCTGGCAGCTCCTTCCACGTCATCGAGCAAGCGAATTACTTGACGCTGCAAGTCTTCTTTGGCTTGTTCTGTTTCTTGCGCTCGCCGCTGTGCTTCTTCGGTAGTTTTTGCCAGTACCTGGGTCATTTGATTAAACTTTAATAGTAGCTGGCCAATTTCGTCTTGAGACTCCACGTTTGCCTGAACGTGGAAATTGCCGTGATATAAAGCCTCAAACTGCTTCTGCAAATCAGTAATAGAACGCTTTACTTGATTAGTTGTGATTCCTGTTAACAGCCAAGTTGCGCCACCGCTAACTACACCTGTTCCCAGAGCGGTTATTAATTGACTAACATTAAAAATTGGGGCTTTCTGATTGCTTGGCTTGGCGAACAACCCTGTCCCGATTACTGCTATCGCTGAGGTACAGCCTATTATAATAGCAACCCACAATTGTTTTTTGCTTAAAGAGGCATTGTTAAATGTCGCTAACGGACCTTGTTTAACCTCAAACTCAGACTCGGCTAATGTATTTGGCGAACTCGCAATATTGCTGGCAAAGTTTTCGCTAACATCTTTATTAAATCGTCCCTCTTCGTTGATGCTGCTAGTATTTTGCTCTATTTCTGAAGAAAGAGAGTTACTAACAATATTGTCACTTGGACTACTAAATAAATCTGAATCGGGTTGCTGTTGCTCGACCTCTTCCATCCCGTCAAGATTGGAGATGGTTTCTAGGCTGAATTGATCTAAGAAAGTTGTGCCACTATTTAAACTAGATGTCCCTTGATCTGTCCGCAAGCTGTCGTCGTCAATTCCCTCAAATTTTTGCCAATCTTGAGGCTCAGAATTATTAGCATCAGAGAAAGCGCTATCCTTGTTACTGCTGGGAGTCTTTTTCCTAGGAGATATTTCTGTTGGTTCGCCTTCGTCTGGGAACTCTCCTTCCTCGTAGGTATCGTCGTTATCTTGAATACCATTCATATCCCTTTCAAAATTACTATTTGAGCTATCTGAAAACATTCCTTGCTCGTCCGGAACGACTACAAATGTGTTATCTGGTTCTTGCGTATTCTCATTTCTATTCATATCTAGAGTAAAACCAGATAATTCTTCTGCTGATGTTTTTGGGGAGGAAGTATCTGTTTTTGGTGATTGGTTCACTTCAAAGGTAGGATCGCCTTCTTGAGAGTCAAATGAATCTTCAGAAGGTCCTTCAAAACTTGTTGCATCCCAATCGCTAAAAGGGTTTGTCTGGTGTTGCTGTTCTTCTATTGTTGAATTTTCCCAAGTTTCGTGGTCGTTATGGGCACTATCAAAGTTATATATACTGTCTAATTCCAACCCATCTTTCCAACTCTGGCTAGACTGTTGTTGCCAACCTTGAGAGTCTGAGTTTGTTGTCATTTGCTCGTTGTGTTCAAACCCTTGGACATCGAAGTTTGGTTGTTGTTCAATTACTTTTGAGTGATTTTGAAGTTGTAGTGCTTGTTGGATTCCGCTATTGGCTTTATTGAGTAAGTCTGGTTCATCAGTTAGTTGCAGAACTGATTCATATTGCTTTTGAGCTAGTTCGTACTCTCCTAAACCGTTGCAGTAGATATTTGCTCTTAACAGCACGACATTTGGATCGTTAGGAAACTTTTGTGCCATGCTGTCAATCATTGTCGCTGCTTCTACAAACATACCTAGTAAGTAAGCTAGTCTAACTAGTTCGTATTCTTTAACGTAATCTGTCTCTGATGAAATATACATCTCTCCACAGTTATTCTTATCTGTTGCTGACAGTTAT
>JBFRWL010000383.1:0-4723 GCA_051439565.1 Prochloraceae cyanobacterium | reverse complement strand
TTGTGGTAAGTCTCAAACTACTCGTTGGCTTTCTAAGCTACTGCGACAAAAAGGTTTACGGGTGGCAGTTATCCGCCATCCCATGCCTTACGGAGATTTAGAAAAGCAAGTAGTGCAACGGTTTGCCACCAAAGCAGATTTAGATGTAGCCGAATGTACCATCGAGGAACGAGAAGAATATGAACCCCATCTAGAGGTCGGCAACATAGTCTATGCTGGAGTCGATTATGGATTGATTGTCAAGCAAGCCGAACAAGAAGCAGATATTATTCTCTGGGACGGAGGTAACAACGACTTTCCTTTCATTAAACCCGATCTACATCTTGTCTTAGTCGATCCTTTGCGCCCTGGAGATGAAACTACTCACCACCCAGGAGAAGTAGTATTGCGAATGGCAGACATTGCGATCGTTGCTAAAGTCGATTCCGCAGCCGATGCCGATGTACAGAGAGTTAGCGATACAGTCAAGAGAGTTAATCCCAAAGCAGTGGTTGTTCGTGGTGCTTCCCCAATCCAATTAGACAATCCAGAAGCAGTGCGCAATCGCCGCGTGTTAGTCGTAGAGGACGGTCCGACTACCACTCATGGCGGGATGCCCTATGGTGCAGGTTATGTAGCTGCTACCCGCGCCCAGGCAGCAGCGATCGTCGATCCGAGGGCTTATGCTGTTCCAGAAATTGCCGCAGTTTATGCCCGCTATCCCCATATTGGTCCGGTATTACCAGCAATGGGTTATTTTCCCGCCCAACTGAAAGCACTCGAAGCAACTATTAACAATGCAGAAGCTGACGTAGTAGTAGCAGCCACTCCCAGCAATCTTAATTCTCTGATGAAACTTAACAAGCCAGTAATCCGCGCTCGTTATGAATTTGCTGAAATGGGCAAACCGAGTCTTTCGACTCAAATCGAGCAATTCCTCGATCGGAAAAATTTGGGAGGATAGACAATTATGCTAGTAGTTATTGCCTTAGGAGGTAATGCCTTAATTAGACGCGGTCAATCTCCAGAAGTAGAGATACAGCGACAAAATATTAAGCTGGCAGCCAAAGCGATCGCTGAAGTGGCTAGAGAACATCGGGTGGTAGTCACTCACGGGAATGGACCCCAGGTAGGACTTCTCGCCCTTCAAGCTGAAGCTTACAAACAAGTCCAACCCTATCCCCTCGATGTTCTAGATGCGGAGACAGAAGGGGCGATCGGTTATTTAATTGAACAAGAACTGCGCAATCAACTACCAGAACAGCAAATAGTCACTCTCCTCACCCAGATCGAAGTAGACCCCCGCGATCCTGCTTTTGCTCGACCGACTAAACCTATTGGTGCAGTTTATTCAGAGACAGAAGCTAAACAGTTAGCTAAAGAAAGAGGTTGGGCAGTTGCTGCCGATGGCAATGTTTATCGTCGCGTTGTCCCTTCTCCCGAACCCAAACGAATCTTAGAATTACCGACAATTGAGTTATTAGTGAAAGTAGGAGCATTAGTCGTCTGTGCTGGTGGTGGTGGCATACCTGTCATTGTCACGTCAGCAGGAAGTATCTGTGGTGTTGAAGCAGTTATTGATAAAGATTTAGCGACAGCACTACTAGCAACAGAGTTACAAGCTGATGCATTACTACTATTGACTGATGTAGATGCGGTTTACCATAACTGGGGTACTCCAGAAGCACAACCAATATTCATGACAACTTTATCTGAGTTAAGCAACTATAGCTTTGCTCCTGGTTCGATGCAACCAAAGGTAAAAGCAGCTTGTCGTTTTGTTGAAGCTACGGTCGGTATGGCAGGAATTGGTAAGTTAGAGGATGCAGCAGAGATTTTGAGGGGCGATCGCGGTACAATCGTCAGAGCAGGATAGAGATCGCTGTTGTTTTTTTATTATTAAATTGTCATACTTAGTCTGAAAGAGCTAAGTTTATTTACATCCGGCTCGGCTTTCCGTTTCAATTTATTATGAAAGAGTGAGTGAATAAAATTGTTTTTTTCTATTATATTTCAGAACCTATATTTGGAGCTTCATACTTGATGTTTTTGGAAAAAAAGCTAAATTTTTGACATTTACGACCACTTTTTTATTATTTTAAAATTCAACTCTTAATTTGGGGAGACAGCCAGGCTTCTTTATAGCGGTTTCTTTATCTCTAACTAGACGAACCATGAATTGAAAAGTTCTAGGACTAACTCCGGTAAGTCGTTTGAATTTTTTAGAGTATGATTATCTGGCTTTCCAATACTTCATGTTTAAATTGAGTGGATTTAAACAAATAAGTTAAAATTATTATCGTATCACAAAAAACTTTTGAGAATATCTATTCTCATTTGTTGCCAAATCCAGCATCTTTAAATCAGTAAACAGTTAACCCAATAACAACACATTTTTTTGATCTCGTTTTAAAATAGTACGACTCGGTAAAAACTATAGATGTTGTAGGATAGCTTTCTACAATATAGAAAGCGCTATCTTAGCTTTCTCTTGAAATCCTCGAGAGTTCTAAACATAACCCTAACTCACCCTCATAGAGTGATGATTATTCTTCCCGGTTACCAGATTCTTACCCAAATCTATGAAAGTGCTAATTCATTAGTCTATCGGGGACTCAGAGAGCAAGATAATATACCGGTTATACTCAAGGTACTCAAACAAGAGTATCCTCCTATCGAACAACTTACTAGATATAAGCAGGAATATCAAATCACCCATAATCTGAATCTTAGGAATATTATAAAAGCTTATACTCTCGAAAAGTATCAAAATACTTTAATAATTGTCTTAGAAGACTTTGCCGCTAAATCATTAGATGTATTTCTCAATGATAACCACTTTGAAATCCCACAGTTTCTCGACCTAGCTATTAAAATTACTGAAGGATTAGGAGAAATTCACGCTGCTAAGATTATTCACAAAGATATTAACCCATCTAATATAGTTTTTAATCCAGAAACAGGGCAGCTAAAAATCATTGATTTTGGGATTGCCACAGTCTTACCTAGAGAAAAAAATCTAACCCTTAAACATCCAAAGATGCTAGAAGGTACTCTGGCTTATATTTCTCCAGAGCAAACTGGCAGAATGAACCTCTCGCTAGATTACCGGACTGATTTTTACTCCCTAGGGGCGACTTTTTATAAACTTCTAACCAATCAACTCCCCTTTGAGACTAACGAACCTTTGGAATTAGTTCATGCTCATATCGCGCTCAAACCCCTAGCTCCAGAGCAATTAAATCCAGAAATTTCTCCGACTATTTCAGATATAGTCATGAAATTGTTAGCGAAAGATCCTGAAGATAGATATCAAAGTGCTTGGGGATTAAAAGCCGATCTAGAATCATGCCAGCATCAGTTAAAAGAAACTAACCAAATTAGACTCTTCCCACTCGCCCGTCATGATGTAGCTGACAAATTCCAGCTACCGCAAAAAATCTATGGTCGAGAGTCAGACATTGAAACAATCATCAGAGCCTGGGAGCGGATACATCAGGGGAAAAGCGAGTTAATGTTAGTGTCTGGTTTTTCAGGCATTGGCAAATCAGCATTAGTACGAGAAATATATAAGCCGATTACCGCAGCTAGAGGATACTTTATCCAGGGTAAATTCGAGCAATATCACCGAGATATTCCCTACAGTGCGATCGTGCAAGCTTTTCAACAACTAGTAGGATATCTGTTAACTGAAACCGAAACTAAGCTGAAGCAATGGCGCGCAGATTTATTAGAAGCTTTAGGGGTTAATGCTCAGGTGATCATTGATGTGCTCCCTGAAATGGAATTAATTTTGGGCAAGCAACCATCAGTTCCTTATCTGCCACCAACAGAAACACAAAATCGTTTTAATTTAGTAGTTCAAAGCTTGATTAAAGTTTTCGCTAAATCAGAACATCCCCTAGTAATTTTTATCGACGATTTACAATGGGCGGATAGTGCATCACTCCAACTGATGCCAATATTAATGACAACATCTGACATCAAGTATCTGTTTGTAATTGGAGGATATCGAGATAACGAAATCAGTGCAGTTCATCCCCTAAAATTGACCTTAAATCAAATCCAAGAAGCTAGGGGAGTTATTAATCATATCTCTCTTTTGCCTTTAAACTTGTCTTGTGTCAATCAGTTAATTGCAGATACCCTCAAGTGCACTGTACTCAAGGCTAAGTCTCTAGCCGAATTAGTCCTGGCCAAAACTAATGGCAATCCCTTTTTTATCAATCAGTTTTTGCAAACGCTCTCTGAAAAAAACTTGGTCTATTTTGACTATTCGTGTAGAAATTGGCAGTGGGATTTAGCAGCAATTGAAGAAGAGGAAATAACAGATAATGTTGTTGAATTACTAGTTCAAAAGATTCACAACTTAAAAGCTCAGACACAACAGCTGTTGAAACTGGCAGCCTGTATTGGCAATCAGTTTGATGTGCAAGCCTTAGCGATTATCTCGAAAAAATCTCCCAAAGAAACCGTGGTCTTGCTCCAGGAAGCAATGGCCGAAGGTCTGGTGGAAGCTCTTAGCGATGCCTACAAGTCAATTGAGTTAGATGTTTCCACTCGAGGAGATGAATTAACAGTTCCATACAAGTTTCTACATGACCGGATCCAGCAAGCGGCATATTCCTTGATTGGTGCAGAGCAAAAGCAAATTGTACATCAGCAAATAGGGCATCTGCTACTGGTAAATACGCCACCCGACCAGCGAGAACAGAAAATCTTTGACATCGTTAACCAACTGAAC
>JBFRWL010000382.1:0-2997 GCA_051439565.1 Prochloraceae cyanobacterium | reverse complement strand
GGTTCGTATCGCTGTGTCGGGCAATAATTTCCCATTCTCGATCTAGGTACACTACAGTTGTCCTTTCTTTTGCTTCAACACCCAATGATTTTTGGGTCAGCAACAGTGACAATCCGGCATCTTCCATCATGAAAGTTAAACGTTCTTGCGGATAGGTAGGATCTAGGGGTACATAAACACCACCAGCTTTGAAAAGAGCTAAAATGCTCACAATTATTAAGGGTGATCTTTCTATGTAAACTCCCACTCGCATCTCTGGACCTATACCGAGTGAGCGTAGATAGTTGGCTAGCTGATTTGCCTGGGCGTTTAACTCCTGGTAAGTAAGTGTCGAGTCCTTAAATGTCAGGGCGATCGCATCTGGTGAGCGCTCGACTTGAGCTTCAAATAGTTGATGAACGCAAACCTCAGCAGGGTAATCTGTTTGGGTATCATTCCACTCCAATAGTAACTGCTGGTAGTCGGCTGTAGTCAATAATGGCAACTCATGCAATCGCTGTTGTGGATTGGCCACAATCCCTTCTAGCAAGGTTTGAAAATAAGCTAGTATCCGGGTAATTGTGGCGGCATCAAACAGTTCAGTTTTATACTCTAACCACCCTGTTAATCCTTCTTCATTTTCTTTAAAGGATAAGGTTAAATCTAATTTCGCCGTGTTGTTATCTACGGAAAGAGAGCTCAAAGTCAAGCCAGAAAGCTGAGCTTCTGCTAAGGGAGCATTATAAAAAGCGAACCCAACTTGAAATAGTGGCGATTGGCTCAGGTCGCGTTCTGGCTGTAATTCTTCCACCAACTTCTCAAAGGGCAAATCTTGATGGGTATAAGCTTCCAGCGTCACATCCCGCACTCGTTCTAGTAGCATCAAAAAAGTCGGGTTATCAGAAAGGTCAGTTCGTAGCACCAAGGTATTGACAAAACAGCCAATTAATGGCTCAAGATTGGGTTGGTTACGACCTGCGATGGCTGTGCCTACCAGCAAATCTTCCTGACCTGTATAACGATAAAGTAAAGTTTTGAATGCTGCCAGCAGCGTCATAAAAAGAGTCACTCCTTGCTGTTGACTTAGGTTATTCAGCGCCTCTGTTAAAATTTTGGTCAATCTTAGCTGTTGCCTAGCTCCTTGGAAATTTGGTTGCGGCAACCTGGGACGGTCAGTGGGCAGTTGCAACACAGGCAAATTACCACCCAGCTTTTGTTTCCAATAAGCAAGCTGAGTTGTCAGTACCTCATCCTGTAAATACTGTCGCTGCCAAACCGCAAAGTCCGCATATTGGATCGGTAGTTCAGGAAGTGTCTGCATTATGCCACAAGAGTTTGCCTCGTAAAGTAACCCTAATTCCCTAATCAGCACAGTCATA
The DNA here is from genome assembly GCA_051439565.1 of Prochloraceae cyanobacterium. Lineage (GTDB taxonomy): Bacteria > Cyanobacteriota > Cyanobacteriia > Cyanobacteriales > JBFRWL01 > JBFRWL01. The sequence continues at coordinate 1,639 of JBFRWL010000382.1, read as the reverse complement.
GACCAAGCATCAAAGACAATATGATGGATGGTCAAAATTAGCACATAATGCACTTCGTTCAATTGCAGCAGAGTTGCCCGCAGCAAAGGTCCGCTGGATAAATCGAAAGGTTGTTGCGCTTCTTTGAGCACAAGTCGTGTTACTTCAACTTGCTGCTGCTCTTGTGGCACATGTCTTATATCCACCTGTTTGAGCGTTAAGGTTAAACCCGAAGCAATCACTTGCTTCGGTTCGCCATCTACTACTTTAAAAGTAGTGCGACAGATTTCGTGACGACGAACAATTTCGTTGAGACTTTTTTCTAGTGCTGCTATATTGAGCAATCCCTGGATTTCTACCGCTCCAGAAATATTGTATATCGGGCTACCAGGGTTCAACTGGTCAAGAAACCATAACCGTTGTTGAGCAAAGGAAAGGGGAAGTTTGTCATCCCGTGAGATAGGTAGCAATGGTTGACAAGTCGCAATAGTAGCTGTACTTCGATATAAAAAGTCAATAATTTCCGCTTTACGCTCTCGTAATTTAACTTTTAAAGCAGGTGTGAGGATTCCTTGGGGGGCGCTATAGTGAAGGCGGGCTTCCTGGGGAGGAACTCCGTTAACATCTTCTACCCACAACTTGACATTTATCCGACGCAAATGAGACAGAAACTGGACGGTGTTCATAATTCTCCCTCCTCTAAGACACTCTCAAAATGCTGCTGCTCTTGAGGTTTTTCTTTTGCCCAACGCAGAGTTTCAATACTTTCTGCCTGAGTAGCTAATGTTGGCGACTCAAAGAGGATTCGTAGGGGCATTTCCAGTTCTAAGACTTTACCCACGCGGGATACAAGCTGAGTAGCGTTGAGGGAATGTCCGCCTAATTCAAAAAAGTTATCGTTTAAGCCTACTCGATCAACATTCAGGACTTGCATCCAGATTTGTGCCAACTGCACCTCCACAGATGTTCGCGGTGGGACAAAAGTTCGGTTTTGCTGTCGGTTAGGGGCGGGGAGTGATCGGCGTTCCACCTTCCCACTGATCGTTCTCGGTAAAGCATCCATAATCACGAAGACCGAAGGGATCATTGATTCCGGCAAGGATTCTAATAAAAAATCCCTCAAATCACCTGATTCAAGTTCTTCTTTGAGAACAACATAGGCACATAGAAACTTATTCCCATTTGGATCATTCCTATCTACGACAGCTCCCTCTCTAACTAAGGGATGCAGTTGCAGATAATTTTCAATTTCCCCTAATTCTATTCTTACACCTCTAATCTTGACCTGTCTATCAAGTCTACCTAGGCATTCAAAATTTCCATTTTCTAAAATTCTGCCTAAATCTCCCGTTTTATAAACAATATCATTGGGATTATTGCTAAAAGGATTGGCAACAAAAACTTTACTAGTTAACTCAGGCTGCTGATAATATCCCAAAGTGCGATAGGGAGTCCGAATATAAATCTCACCCACCATTCCCGAAGGGCAAACTCTTCCTTGAGCGTCCATAACTAAAGCTGTAGCCCCATCCATTGGTTTGCCAATAGGAATAGAACGCCGTTGCCGATCATCAGGCTGTACGAAATAAAAAAACTTCGTCATTGTCGTTTCCGAAGCGCCGTAAAGATTAACTAACTGAATCCTCTCGCCATAAACATC
>JBFRWL010000381.1:0-6917 GCA_051439565.1 Prochloraceae cyanobacterium | reverse complement strand
TATCGTGCCTGGGATTGGGTTTTCCCCCGATAAAATGTTACAGGGACGTTTATTTTCCTACGGAGATGCTCAACGTTATCGTTTAGGAGTGAATCACCATTTGATTCCAGTTAATGCGCCTCGTTGTCCTGCTCACAGTTATCATCGTGATGGTTTAATGAGAGTTGATGGTAATTATGGTAGTACTCTCAGCTACGAACCTAATGATCAAAATGAATGGGCTGAACAACCTGATTATGCTGAACCTCCTTTGACTATTGAAGGTGCAGCCGCTCATTGGAATCACAGGGAGGATGACGATTACTTTTCTCAAGCGGGAAATTTGTTTCGGATTATGACCTTAGATGAACAACAAAGGTTGTTTGAAAATACCGCTCGCAGTATGGATGGTGTACCTCGTGACATTCAAATGCGCCACATTAGTCATTGTCTCAAGGCTGATCCTAGTTATGGTGAGGGAATCGCTAAGGCTTTAGGAATCGCATTAAGTGAAATTTCCCAAGGTTAATAATTTCATCTTTTCTTCCTGCTTTCCTCCCATCGCTAAAAGGGATGAGAGGAAAGCAGGGCAGGTAGGCACTGCATCGTCGACGCAGGATTGCGTTGTGGGCCTCGTTGTGATTAGCATGTACCTCCTCAACTGGGCTAATGGCCGTAAAGGAGTTTTTTACTTAATGGATGAAAATAGCATGGTAAATCCAGGCTTAATATTGGCGATCGCATTGGCTCTAGTTCATGGATTTGCAAGACGATTGCCGATTTTTCAGATCATATCATGGTCTTGATGGGGCTGGTGGTGTTCTATGGCTTGGATTTATTAGCTCAAATTAATAAGACAGGGCTTTTCGATCGCCTAATCAACGTACACCACCACATACTGATTGTTGTACGGTTGATAGTACGTTCCTCCGCACTGGTGCAGCAGGACTTCCTGGATATAGACTGTGCTGCAGCCTCTAGGTAACGTACTTACGTAAATGCTGGAGCGTCGGATGACACGCCGAGTTGTACGACGAGTTGTACGACGAACAGCCCCTCTCGGTGAAGCAGGTCCCCATTGAGCCTGAGCTCCGTTGACCATTATCCCATTTACAAAATAACTATCGACAGCAAAACCAGTAGTAATTAGACTAAATGCCACGATGATTAATTTAACTTTAATTCTCACGATTCCTAACTCCCTCTAGTACAAGTTCACCTAATTTATTAACCGGTATAGTCTTAAGCCTTTTCGCCCCCTGTGGTGGGACAAATTCAAACTGACCCGGAGCAATTTGCGGACTAGTGTCCCAGTTGCGCAAACGGATTGAGTATTGAGGAGCCCCCGTCACCCATTTACTGGTAATAATATATTTCATTGGTAATGGCGCATCGCCAGCTTGAACCCACAGTTGCCAGTCAACCTCATCTTTTCGAAACGCCAAATGGTGGCATTCTACTCCGTTTACATAAGTTGTGCCATAGTAGGAGGCACTTTTCACACCCATAAGGAGACTCTTATAAGTATTGGTGTAGAATAGGTCGCTCGCTGGCATATCGAGGGAAGTCTCTAGGCTAAAATTGGTCAGAGCCTCATCAATGATGCCAGGGCTTTTGAACTGAAAATAAGCATTCGCCTTTTTGCCGTTAATCGTGACAGTAGTACCATCGAAAAACAATTCAACGTCTGAGAAAAAATTACGCCGGCTGAAATAAAATTTACTAGGGCGTTCCATCATAATTTTTCCTAGACTGGTCAGCTGAAGCTTTTGTCCATCTTTATCGATCAACTCAACGTCGATATCAACTTCTACACTGAAGGCAGGTAAGCTGCCTACATAGTTCGACATAGAGCGCAGGATTCTGTCAACATTCCGATTGATATCTTCTGCTCTGACGGTTTCTACAGTCACAAGATTTACACTCAAGGCAGTTCCCGCCAATAGTACACCCCACCGAATTGCCAATGAGTGATATGAGTAATTTGCTAATCTTGACAAGAAAGCGATCGCTTTTTTCACTAATGTTCTCCTAGTCGCTCAAGGTTAATTATAAAATGGTCGAGATAGTCAATAGATAACTCCTCGTTTCTGTTTTATATTTATCTTCTTTTCTGCCCTGAAGCCTCCTGGCTCCTGCTTTCTTCAAGCGAGTATAAAGCCGGTACGAGAAGGCAGATTTAATTCTAAGTAACTAGCGGCAATCTTAAACGAAATATGTATTATCGTATGCCTGTCTAAATAGACGTGTTATATTCGTAAGAATATTGCTAAAAATAAGGTAAATTAATGCTCTTATGAGCTTTAAGTCTGAAAATTTACAAAAAAAACACGGTTCTGTCTTATCTAATTTACGAATAAAAGATTCTTTGCCCAAACATCGAGTTAGTAATTGGCAAGCTAAAGATTCAAAAGAGCCAAAGTTCTTTTATTTTGCCTATGGTTCCTGTATGTGTCCGGTAGATTTAAAGCGATCGCTTGCCGAAAATACTCACCAATACATTATTGGCACAGCAAGTCTCAAAGGCTATCGCTTAGGTTTTTATCGCTTTTCCCAACGCCGTCAATGTGGCGCGCTAGATATAGTACCAGACTCAAATAGCTCGGTTGAAGGAGTTCTCTATCATTTACCTTGGCGGTTAAGCGATCGCCTCGATCACAGAGAAGATGTTCCTCAAAATGGCTATCGACAGGAATTTATTCAAGTTCACAGTAACAAACAGTTATATCAAAACGTTCGTACCTATGTAGTAGTTAATAAATTAGACCGAGAAATCCCTCCCAATGACTGGTACTTTACAGTTGTTCTTAGAGGTGCAGTTACCTGTGGGTTATCGGAGCAATATTGTTGGAAATTGTTCAATCATATGCACCAATTACAACAGCATCACCAGCACCAACAAGTTTTTCGCTCCGCTTGATATGAAAGTTTACCCACAAATTTGATGTTGACCAGCTTATTGCCTCCTACCTTCTTCAAAGCTAGTCTTCCTCAGAATTGTCATACTTGAGCCACTTATTGGCGATTGCTCGCATCTGCTGCTGTTGATGCATTTCCAGCAAAACCACATTTATATCTCGCTCTATGGAGTTGTTTTCAGGCAGCACGAAACCGTAGGTTTCAATGCCAAGGGCAAAGGAAGCTAATCTCAATTTGAGTCGGGGGTGCTGGCTCAGATAGTATCGCAGCGCCGGACGATCGAAGATTGCGCCCTCGGCTTGACCAGAAACAACCAGCTCGATCGCCTCTTTAAGGGTTTCTGTTGCTAGCAATTGTGCCTGATAGTATTCTCCCCACTCGACTGAACTCGTATCAGAGACCACAGCTATTCTAGCCCCTTGAAGATCGGTGGGATTGGTGAATCTTTCACTTGCAGCCAACTCAGACAAGGACACTGTCAATGCTGAAGCTAGACCAGCGGTGATGGAGGAGAGCGCTAGTAAGGCGATTAACATCCAGATGCCAGCAATCAATCTTCCCGCTTTGGTCACGGGAGCGCGATCGCCGTATCCCACCGTAGTTAAGGTCACCAGAGCAAACCAGATTCCATTACTTACCCCGTTGAGATACTTGGGCGGAAACTGTTGGGGATTTTGGTGTCGCTCTACTAGCCAGATGAGATTACCAACGAGGAACAATAAGATGCACAATCCAAATACTGAGGATAGGGCAGCCACGCCAAAAAAAGGCTTAACTCGGCTCCAGAGGCTCGGTGGTTGCTTCGGTATCACCAATCCAATCTGAACGAAAAAGATGGGTTGGGTAAACTCAATCTTCATCGTTTCCAGCCGTTTAGGAGTAATGCTTATCGGACCAATAAGTAGGTCCAGGTCGCCATTAGCGACGGCTTCAAGACCACTCTGAACCCGGGGTTGTGAAATCAATTCATAGTCGAATCCTTGGTCTCGTACTATCTGTTGCCAGATATCTAGACTGATGCCTTTGAATTTATTACCATCCTTAATTACAAATGGCGCAGACCCAGCAACTCCTACCCGTAATTTTTGCGCTTGCACTGGGTTGGGAACTGTCACCAACCACGTTATTGTGAGCCCAACCAGTAAGGAAACTCGCTGGGGCAGACTACTAAGTTTGGCACTTGATGAAATTAGCTTTTTGCACCTTTGCAACATTTCCCTTCTTCACTTAGGTAACTAAGGTATTTTACCTCGTGACGGGGAAAGCTGCTTACTGGCAGGGACGCGAACTAGTAACTATTCCCATCCTTTCCGTTCTTTTCTCACAAATGACTTACGATTGCTATATTTTGGTCTTCAAAATTAGTATTAATAAGATTTTTACTCAAGATTCGCGTCTAAATATTTACAAATAAAATAAATATATAATTTGAGACATTTGTCTTATTTCTCTACGAGCTTTGCCCATTGATCTTTATCTCAATAATTATTTAATATTGAAAAAGAAAACTTAAACAGATACAAACTAGAAAAAAACTAAGGAGTTACCACTATGCAGTTTTTTGCTTGGAGCAAAGGCCAACAAACTCAAACTTCATTAAAAAAGGCTGCTTTATCACTCTCCCTTGCTTTGCCAATTGCTTTTCTATCTGTTCAGAGTGTCTCTGCACAGTCTGAGGATCTTTATTTCACTTTAAAGAATAAAACCAGAAGCACTCTAATCGAATTTTACTTGGTTCCCAACGACAATGGAACCTGGGAAAATGATATCCTCAGAGGCACTTTATTAAGCGGAGAATCTACAGAGATGTATGTTGAAGATGGTCTGACAACATGCACATATGACATGTATGGAGTCTTCTCAGATGGTAACGACTTTGAAGAATATAATCTTGACTTGTGTGAGCTAAAATCATACACGATAAGTGATTGAGTTAGTTGGTTAATTTTGCTGCCAAGGCCTAAGTAGGTGGGCATAAATAAATATAAAACCCGAATGAGAAGTTAACTGTTTTTTGTTACCTGTGATCTTTGAACTTCCCCTCTCTCCCACACTCCCCACACTCCCCACACTCCCCACACTCCCCACACCCCCCTCTCTAATTAATTTGACCGACCTACTTATCACTACGGATGTGTAAATCTCGCTGTGGAAAAGGTATTTCGATCTCGTGTTCGGCAAATGCTTTCCAAATGCTTCGGTTGAGATCGCTAGTAACAGGCTTGAGGAACGCTGGATTGTTTAGCCAAACTGCCAGTTCAAAATTAATGCTAGAATCGCCAAATCCGATCAAGAAAACAACAGATTTGGGTTCTCTTAGTACTTTTGGATGTTCTTTAGCTACATTCAGTAGAATCTCAATTACTTCTTCGGGGTCACTTTTGTAGCTGACTCCTACTGGAATTAAAAGCCGAACCACGCGATCGCTTCCTGTATAAGTGATGACTGAAGAGGTGAAAAAATCTTGATTGGGAACAATTTTCTCGATATTATCGAAGGTGCGAACGGTTGTGGCGCGGATGGTCAGGCGCTTGACTTCGCTTATTTCACCATCCACAGAGATAAAATCACCAGGTTTTAAAGCTTTTTCAAATAAGAGGGTAATTCCACTGATAAAATTGCCAATCATCTCTCGCAAACCGAAGCCGATACCTACAGATAGTCCACCACTAATTGCCGCGAAGGTAGTTGAGTCAAAGCCCATGTAACTGAACACGACAATGATCCCGAAGCCGATTAACCCATAACGGATTAGGGTCAAGCAAGCTTGCACTACACCTGCTTCGACTCTTGTCCATTTGACGATCGCCTGAAAGAGTGCATCTTGAAAGCCCAACACGCCATCAATCCACAAATATAAGCCTACTGTTGCCAGAAAGACAGCACCAAGGGTAATGGGGTTTTCAAACAAATTGATCACAACCACCCTAGCCAGTTGATTTAGATCGGTAAACTGACTCAGTATTTGATGGGCAACAAACAGGGCAAATAGCGGAGCTAACAAACGGTAATGATAGCGGCGCACTGAGGCTGGGGAAAATACAGCATATAACCAAGTAAGACCAAGGCGATAAATTAAAAATGTCCACAACAGGGAAATAAAAGCACTCAGGATACCAGCCAACCAGCCTTGACTAAAAAACAGATATTTGGCAAGGCTGACAGCAAGCAGACTGAACAAAGGGGAAAGTAGATACCGAATCAGCGTCAGTCCATAGTTCCAATAGAATGGCTTCTGCTGACTTAAATCTAGTTCGACGGCACGCAAAAATTCTTTTTTCAGCCAAGACCGCAGACCATAAGATAGCAACCACGCCAACAGTAGTGAGGCGATGAGGACAAGCAACTGGATTTGGACGCTGGGACGACCTAAACTAATGATAATTTTATCAATTAAATTAGCTAGAAAAGCTATATTAACTTCGTTAGACATCGCCACTTCCCCTTAATCCCAGCCGAATTTCTGGTTAATTATCTCAGTCAATTGGAGCGCTGCCTCAGTAGAAGTCATTTCTCCTTCCAGGACTCGATTATAGAAATTCTGGCCAGATTTAGTAATCCTACCTCTGCCTCGATAGACGTCGAACAAAGGGACTGCTACTGCTGTTTGAGACTGAGCTAAGAAAGCCGCTTGGATCGGAGATAAACTCCGATCGATTTCAATATCCAGTTCTACTTCTCGATTAACGGGAACTAGCGACTCTGTTTGTAAGGCTAGTTTGGTTTGCTGCTGAACATTAGTTAAAAACTGGGCTAGTTGAAGGGCTAATTTAGTTGATTTTGGTGCTGAGGCTCGATTAAACACCAGTGTTCTGGTGTTAATCAAGGGAGCAGAAGCTCTATTGGCTTCCCCAGGTAAAGGAACAACTCCCAACTGCTCTTCTCCTAATGCTGCTTTTAAGTCAGATATTTGCTCGGAAACACAATCATAATAAGCCAATTCTCCTGTAGCAAATTCCTCACGTATTATTTGCCGCTCTCCATTCAAAATAAAATTTGGCTCTTTCTTGGCTTGTTTG
>JBFRWL010000380.1:0-3609 GCA_051439565.1 Prochloraceae cyanobacterium | reverse complement strand
GTACTCGTCCTTAAAGTCCTAGACTTCTTAGATGCTACTGATACTATCTCCATAGCCGTAACTTTCCCACAGTCCGCAGGTAGAATCTTTTTAGGGAAGATTAAGCCCACACGTTTAGCTATTTCTCTAGCTGCTTTGGTATCTGCATGGTCAACATAAGCGCAATTAGTACAGATAAATTTTTCCCCATCACGATTAGCTCGATCGGTATGACCGCATTGAGGACAAACTTGACTCGAATATTTTGGATTAACCACTATTACTGGTTTGCCTAATTTAAGAGCTAACCAACTGATTTTAGAAAATAAATCACTCCACCCACAATCAAGAATAGCTTTATTTAAGCCTGATTTAGCTTGGGCTCCATTCTTTTTATAACCACCTTGGCCGTCATGCTTAGGTTTAGCCCGTTTAACCATAGCCTTGATCTTTAAATCTTCTCTGGCTATCAAATCGGCTTTTTTGACTATCTTATTAGCTACTTGCCAGTTATACCCATCTCGTTTAGCGGCAATTTTGTGTTGTTGCTTAGCTAATTTTTCGTAGGCACGACGTTTATTGTTCGAGCCATCTTTTTTTCTACTAGCAGCACGAACGCGTATTGCCATTCTTCGCGCCGTACGTTTATTAGTAGAAAATCTTTGATTTTCCAGAAAACTTCCATCAGAATTAGAAACTAATTTGTTAACACCTACATCTATTCCGACTACTGATTTAATATCCTCTAAAACTTTAGTCTCAGGCAACGTATCAGAAATATCCACTAGTAAAGAAACAAACCAATAACCGCCAGAGCGTTTCACTGTGGTTGTTCTAATTTCTTGAATAAGAGATAAATCTCTACTATTGTGAAATTTAACATTACCTATTCCTGGGAGATAAAAAACTCCGTAAGAATTTGAGTATTGTTTCAATTTAACTCGCTTGGGTTTGTACTCAAACGAATCTAATCTTTTCTGGAATTTCGGATATTTACTTTCTTTTTTAGAAAATTTAGAGAAGGCAGTATCCAATCTGGCAATGTTTCGTTGTAAGACATCAGAATCTAGTTACGATGTTATTGAAAAAGTTACTAGGAATTTAGAGCGGATTTTTCTCACAGACCACTAAAGTGGTCTAAGTGTTTTTCCTCCTCGGTCTAAAGACGCGAGGCTTCCAAACTGCATTTACCGTTGATTTTTTGAATAGGATTTACTTCTAGGCTTTAAAAGAAAAAAATATACCCATTATGAATATAAATCCAAGATAATTATACCCGAATTAAAAAATAATAAATAGGTATTTTACTTTTATTCATAATTAAAATAAATTAACTTTCTCAAAAGTAATTACTCAAAAAATATTACAAATTATCTAACTGTTTATTTGAATTAGAGATGCCGATCGCAAGTAAAGCTTAAATCACAAAACCAAGGCAGAGAGTAAGGAAGGCAGCAATTTCCCTGCTTCATAAACGGCTAGATTCCAATTAATTTTGTTGACTTAAACAATATAGACACTAGATACTTCATTATAAAATTTAATCTAACGTGGCAGGCATCAACTTTATTATTAGGTAGGTAAGTAGGTAGGTCAAATTAATTATCAAATGGTTGAGAGAGGGAACAGGGAACGGGGAACAGAGAACAGAAGAGAAATCCCTATTTCGGTTTGATATTTATTTATGTCCACCTACTTAAGGTTGCTATTTATTTTCTTTTGTTCCATTAATTAATGGGCAGAAAATGCTTGACTAAAAAATCTAGATTAAGAAAAAATCTAGAATCTAAAACAATGAAATGCCAATGAAAAGATCTGCCAGTCTCCTTGCCGCTTGCTTTTTGGTTTTGAGTTGTGCCACGGCTCAAGAGGTTCTGTCGTTGTCTGAATCCCTGCTAGCTAGCAAAGCTGACAAGACGCTGGCTAAACTCAAACATCAGCGGCAACAGGGACCGAAGCGCCGAAGGGATAATGCACACAATATCAACACGAGCAAGAGCTACATCTTCGGTGACAACGAACCTTTGGCGGAAGGCATGGGTGAGTCCATCTCCGAGTTTCTGGCGCTGAACTCCAGAGCCAAGAGAATTGACCAGGTCTTCAAAGTAATGAACCGTGATTATGGCAGACTGAATGCGTTGGGTGACCCACTCTCCGATTCGACAGGTATCTTGAATAGAAGCTCCTTGAGTGTGGCCGCGATTCTGCCCCGGCTTTCCCTAGCAAATTTCTTCGGGTTCCTGGTCATCATCGGTATTACGACTGGTATGGGGTTGACGGTGTACTTTGTCTCCTACAAGCTCATCAAAGGCTACCCAACTCAGGAGATGAAGGATGTTGCCAACAACCTGTTCCGCGTCGTGGGTGTGCTGGTCAGCCTGTTTCTCTCGCTCACTTTTGCAGATGTCATGGTTGATTTGAACGCAATTGAGAGCGCGATCGAACGCCAAGCCATAGGGCTCTTGAACGTTTATTACGATTTGCAGCGCTTCGGCGTCGAAGAGACCCGCAGCCTCCAGCTTCTACTGAGAGACTACGCCCAAACGGTCATCGAGGAAGATTGGCCCGCCCTGGCAGACGATCGTCTCAGCAAGCGAGGCGGGGTGTTGGGCCGACAGCTCGAGGACGCAGTACTGAACCTCGAAGCGACCAACTCCACCCAGAAAACATTGCAGTCTCGCATGCTCGCCGATGTCGATAAGATTTTCGACTATCGGCTGTCTCTTCTGCAGCAGACAGAGGAGAAACCTCCCTTTTTCATGATCGTCGTCGTCTTCGGGTTTCTTCTGACGATGGTGTGCTTCGGGTTCTATCCACCTAGTAGGACATTCACTGCGCTCATGTCGCTATACACAGTTCTGGTCGGTCTGAGCATTTTCCTCATTCTGACCTTGAGCGATCCCTTTCAAGGCTTCCCGGGCATGAGCCCGGCACCATTCGAGGAGGTACTCGAGTATATGCAGTCCGAAAATGAACTACAGGAACGGGGAAATTAGGTGCATTGCTTTCATTTATTCAAGACTGTCTTGGTTTTGGATATATTTTTTGAGGACTTCTAATGCTGCCTCGCTTTTCAGTAATAACGTAATAAACATCAGTCCAAAAAACAGGAGCATTAATTTCTATGAAATTAAAAGATCAAACCCATTCACATCCGTTTTACTTGCGCGAACATCTCGAACCCTTGGAGACAGTCCCTACTTATGAGCCTCATCTCTCCCTAGGTTCTTGGTCGAAGCGAACAGAGATGGGCAAAGTCTTACGGGAGAAAACTTCACGAGAAAGCCACGCTCACTGGAAAACACTAGGTAATCGCCCCAATCCCCTAGATATTCTCAGAAAGACGAATGAAGGTCGCCAAGAACATCTCATTCCCCTGCGCATGGGTCGTATGGCGGTATCTCCCTTTGCTTTTCTACGGGGGGCGGCAGCAGTCATGGCTTGGGATTTAGCTCAGATTCCGGTTTCAGGAGTGCAAGTGATTATCGATGGCGATGCTCACCTCAATAACTTCGGACTATACGGCACTCCCCAGCGGTCCGTAGTTTTCGACCTCAATGATTTTGATGAAGTCACTTATGGTTACTGGGAATGGGACCTTAAACGCCTGGCTGCTAGCGTTAATGTAGC
>JBFRWL010000379.1:0-3218 GCA_051439565.1 Prochloraceae cyanobacterium | reverse complement strand
CTAGAATAGCTACCTCAAATATATTCAGATTAATTAGCTCTAAGCTTAAGTCAAATTTAGCTGAATAATAAGTAACTAAAAAATTAGGTGTTCTACCCGCTCATAAATTTTGAAGATTATTATTCAAAACTCGCGAAAATATATTTTCTTTTCTGGAAGTGCTTATTTAGGCAAATAAATATTTAAGGAGATTGAACAGATTGAACACATATCCAAAAAAGATTCTCGTCGTTGATGACGAAGCTAGTATTCGACGCATACTAAAAACTCGTCTGTCGATGATTGGTTACGAAATAGCAACCGCTGCCGACGGAAAAGAAGCTCTTGAAAAATTTCCCCACATCCAGCCCGACTTGGTCGTCTTAGACGTAATGATGCCCAAGCTAGATGGCTACGGTGTCTGTGAACAACTGCGTCAGAAATCTGATCTCCCCATCATCATGCTCACCGCTCTTGGCGATATTGCCGACCGGATTACAGGTTTAGAATTAGGAGCCGACGATTATGTAGTCAAACCCTTTTCTCCGAAAGAGTTAGAAGCCAGAATTCGCTCCATACTGCGGCGGGTCGAAAAAAAAGACGCTTCTCGTCTTCCTAGTTCCGGCATTATTCACATTGGTTCGCTCAAAATTGATACTAATAAGCGGCAAGTCTATAAACAAAACGAACGCATTCGCTCGACAAGAATGGAGTTTAGCCTGCTAGAGGGATTAGTAAATCGTTCGGGAGAACCAATTTCAAGAAAGGAGCTTTTGAAAGAGGTTTGGGGCTATCGGTCACAACATACTTCAGATACCCAGGTGGTAAATGTCCACATCTCTCGCTTGAGAACCAAACTCGAAAATGACCCGAGCCATCCAGAGTTAATCCTCACTGTCAGGGGCAGTGGCTATCTATTTCAACGGATTCTTCAACCTTCAAACAAGTAAATTTTCTGAACTAGCCAAGTATTTATGTTATCTCTAGGTTTATTGGCCCACAACTTAGAGGCTGCCCAACAAATTCTTCTACTGGTCAAACACGAGTAATCTGCAATTAGCGAAAAGGAAAAGTGCGCTCGCTTGCTGGTAAATTGGGTAGAGTGAGGCGACGAAACCCTACTAACTATCGCCAGACCATTTAGCGGATGCGGATCAAACCAGCTTTCTCAATTAGCTCTTGTCCTTGGTCACTCAGAAGTAACCTCGCATAAGCTTCACCAGCTTGTTGCTCAATCTGACCATTCTGTTTCACAATCACATATAAGTCTCTCGTCAGTGGGTAACGAGCTAACCGGAAGGCTTGATAATTAATCTGATTCCGCTGAGCTGGACATTGATCAGGCTCCACATAAGGCTTTTGGTAAGGTGCAATTAGATTGTCAGAACTATAGCCCAGGGGCAGAGGGGAGATCGTACACTGTCCGATAATCTTAGAAGCCGAGCCATAGTAAATTGCTCCCCTTTGTGCAGCTACCTCTCTCAGAGTTTGGGTGGTGTTGGTAATCACTTTAACGTGAGAACCAAATTGTTTCTGTTCCAAGACGTGCTCGACAAAAAAGTGAGCACTTCCGCTGAGGGAAGGGGATTTCGAGTAGGGCACGATCGCCAGGTTGGGACCGCCGACTTGTTGCCAGTTAAGGAGCTTCCCTAGATAAATGTCTCTAAGTTGAGTTACTGTCAGACCAGGAACATTTAAGCTGGGGTTAACAGCCAGCACAATTCCATCGATGGCGATCGGGAGCTGCACTAAACTAAATTGGTGCTGTTGGGCCTGCCGATACTCGCTGAGTTTAAGGGGACGAGAAGATTGGGCTAAAGCCAGTTGATGGTTGAGCAACATCTCAATTCCTGTCCCGGAGCTGGTAGGGCGAATGGGATGTTCCAAATAACGCAACTTAAACTCTGGAAAGGCTGCTTGAATTACTGGATCTACTTGCCCTCGAATCGAAGCCCAAGACGCGCTGCCACCATAGTTAAATACACCCTGAGGAACATTTTTCACCTCCTGAAAAGTAGTTCTCTTCTCTGAGGGAGCATCTGCTTCAGGAGAGTCTAATTTAGGCAGTATTAACAATAAAAAGCAGAAAACAGCAATTACTGAACCGAGCACTCCTAGTGCAGTCCGCCCAACTTTCCTTTGACCTTGGTAAGGTTGGAGACCCTCTAGCTCTTGGTTATGACTGGCAAGCGCGAGCGCACCGGGAAAGACTTCTTCATCAGCTACTTTTAGCTTATTATCGATAATTGAACGGTTTAATTGAGCTAGGGAGTTGTTTGGTTCTAGCCGAATTGATTGTTCGTAGTCTGCTGAGGCTTGGTTATATTCTCCTTGAGCATGATAGATTAAAGCTCGATGATGGTATGCTTGAGCACACTCAGGATTGAGCAATATTACTTGCTCGAAATCGGCGATCGCTTGTTCGTATTCCTGCAAAACAGCGTAGGCTTGTCCTCGGTAGTAATAAGCTTCAGCCAATTGAGAATTGAATAAAATTACCTCATTCCAATCTGAAATAGCTTCTTGGTATCTTTTGAGATTAAAAAAAGCAATCCCTCGGAAATAATACGCCTGTAAATCTTGAGGATTGAGTAAAATTGCCTCGCTACAGTCTAAGATTGCCTTCTCATACTCGTGTAGCTTAACCAAGATACAACCTCGCTGTTTATAGGCTTGGGCATCTTCAGGATTTTTATCTATCCTTTTACTGTAACGGGCGATTGTTCTCTGAGCTTGAAACCACATAGATAGTTAATTGAAAAAAATCAGTTTTTTAACCAATGATGTCCAGGGAAATAGTAGACAAGGAGGTTAGCGTTCGCCGTAGACGCACATAAAGGTGAACCCTTTCCACTGTTTTTGAGTCACTTGAAATTTGCCGATAAAGAAGGGAGAAACAGTTCCCGAGTCCTGAGGTTTTTCATCTAACCGACCTTCCCCTTCCGGCGAACCCCTTGTAAATTTACCACCAGGAAGAGCAAGGATTTCTAGGTGTCTCCCATTGCCCAGGTCTTCTGTAAAGTTTTCAGCTTTTTTGGTTTCTCTTTGAATAATATTTCCCTGTTTATCTACGACGACAACCTTAAACTGGAACGATTTTAATAAGGGGAAATTTCTCGGCATAGTTCTCTACTGTAAATCACGCCAACTGGCTCTAATCTCTAATGTCAAACTGTTAGAAATAAGAGCCGACAAGACTTATTGAGTGAGGGGTTTACTCTTTTTGTCTTACATTTAGT
>JBFRWL010000378.1:0-11907 GCA_051439565.1 Prochloraceae cyanobacterium | reverse complement strand
GAGCAATTAAATTTCGCTCCCAACAAGATCGTCTAGCCGCGATCGATGTGGTCAATCAAGACGACGAATTGATGATTGTTACCAATCGAGGGATTAGTATCCGTCAGGCGGTAGATGCAATTTCCCTTCAATCTCGAATGGCAACGGGAGTAAGGGTGCAGAGATTGGACAATGAAGACGCGATCGCTGCTGTCGCTTTAGTCCCTCCCTCAGCAGAAGAGGAAGAAGAAAACGAGTAACAAGTAACGAGTAACGAGTAATCCCACTTGTTACTTATTACTTTTTCTGGGACAAATTTCTGCTACCTATTGCCTTTTACCTCTTGGAATCGATTCATGTCTTAAGTTTTTAACGTAGTGCTGCTTACGATTTGGGAGACAAACTAAAGGTTTATCGTTGCAATCAAGTACAAGAATATCTCGTTTGGCAGGTGTACGATCAACCCATAGATTGGTTTAGGTTAACAGAAGAAGGATATATTCCGCTACAACAAAATAATGAGGTTATTATAAGTGAAATTATTTGAGCTTCCATCCTATACTTAGCAGTGACGCTAAGACGTGTTTAGCTTTGGTTGCTTTCCAATCGTTCATGCCGCAACGAAAGAAAGATTCAACAACTCTGAACTGGTTTCTCCGTGTTCGAGTCGATCTGCAATGACATACAAAGCTAGGGCTTGAGCTTTAAATATTGCTTCTTCTTGGGTTTTTCCGTAAGCTAGTACGCCTGGTAATTCTATAACTTCGGCAATAATTCTTCCGTCTTCTTCCTGTTCTATCTCAATTGTGTAGTTCATAATGACTATGTAAATTGCCCTAAAACTGATTATGTCGATCTCTTTTCTTTAAATAGATCGGATTTACAATTGCGATCGGCCTAAACAAACAAAACTCAATGAAAAAAATCGCAATTGCTTTAATTAGCGGTATCCTGATGGGACTAACACCAGCACCCGTCGAAGCATGGTTTCTAGCCTGGATTTCCCTTACCCCTCTTTGGATATTAATTAGACAATCTACAATAAACAACAACCAAGATAAATCCCCCCATCCCACTCTCTCCCCCATTCCCTACACTACCCCTCGCCTCATCTCACCCTCTCCCATTTTCCTCGGTTTAGCCTGGGGATGTGGCTATCACGGTTTAGCTTTATTTTGGATTACAGGTATTCACCCAATGACTTGGATGGGAGTACCTTGGTTAGCAAGTCTATTAATTGCTCTTTTCTGCTGGATATTTATTACCCTTTGGGGTGCAGGTTTAGTTGTTGCTTGGTCGGTAGGAATGAGTTTTTTTGAAAATTCAAAACTCAAAAAGACATTTCAGATAAATTATCTACAAAAATCAAAATTAATTAATATTTTATTACGAGTTTTATTTGGTGTGGCTCTCTGGTGTGGCTTAGAATTTTTATGGAGTAAAGGTTCCCTGTGGTGGACTTCTCTAGCTTATACCCAAAGTACTTACAATTTAGCAATTTTACAACTGAGCCAAATATCTGGTCCTTCCACAATTACAGCAGCTATTGTGGCTGTTAATGGCTTATTTGCTGAAGCTTTATTGATTGAAAAACAAAAAATTAAGCCGAAAAAGAAATTCTTGATGGTTAATTTTGCCTTGATAATTATCTTACATCTGACTGGATTTTGGTTGTACAGCCGTCCATTAGAACAAGATAGTAAAGCTGCGATCGAAGTAGGTATTATTCAGGGCAATATTCCCAATGAAATTAAATTATATAGTAGCGGTTGGCGACAGGCAATTGAAGGCTATACTACTGGCTACAAAACTTTAGCCGATCGAGGAGTAGATGTAATTCTTACTCCAGAAACAGCCTTGCCTTTCTTCTGGGATTCTCTAGTAAATAGTGGTAGTTCTTTTTATTGGGCAATTATAGATAAGCAAGTTCCCGCTTGGGTGGGAGCATTTGGCAAACAAGGCGATGATTATACTAATAGTCTCTTTACAATTAGTAGTACTGGGGATATTCTTAGCCGCTACAACAAAGTCAAGCTAGTCCCCTTAGGAGAATACATTCCTTTTGAGTCAATTTTAGGTAGTTTGATTAACCGACTCTCTCCTCTAAAGGCTCATCTGGCTGCTGGTAAATCCAATCAGATATTTGATACTCCTGTAGGTAGAGCTATTGTAGGAATATGCTACGAGTCAGCGTTTTCCGAACATTTTCGCCGCCAAGCAGCACAGGGAGCAGAATTTATTCTCACTGCTTCTAATAACGCTCATTACAGTAATGCCATGCCTGCTCAACATCACGCTCAAGATGTAATGCGCGCGATCGAGACCGATCGATGGGCAGCTAGAGCTACTAATACAGGCTATTCCGCTATTGTAGATCCTCGCGGTAGAACCCTGTGGATTTCTGGGATTAATACTTACGAGTTACATACGGATACTATATATCGGCGACAGACAAGAACTTTATACGTCCGTTGGGGAGATTGGTTAACAGTAGTTTTATTAGTTTTAGGATTTTTCAGTTGGTCTATTAAGATAAGTTAGAAGTCAGAATTTACAAGTGAAATAGTGAAACTAGCTGATTGGATTACTTTCCTGTGTCTAATTATCGCCTTGATTATTCTGTGGCAGTTTCGAAGTATCTTGCTGCTGATTTTTACCGCGATCGTAGTAGCAATTGCCCTCAATAGTTTAGTGCGACGGATACAGAAATTGGGCATAAGTCGGGGAACAGCAGTGTTGCTGTCAATTAGCTTAGTACTGTTATTAGGGACTTTGTTTTTCAGTTTAGTCGTGCCTCCGTTTCTGACTCAGTTCCAACAGCTAATTCAACTACTTCCTGTCGGTTTTCAACAATTCCTCGATTGGAGTGAGGACCTGCTCAGAAACCCTCCAGCCTGGTTTCCCAAACAAGACATCCAATTACCTGAAGCTTCCGATCTGACTCGGCAGATCGGAATTTTAACTGAGAATCTACTTAAAAACTTTTTCGCCTTCTTTTCCAACTCAGTAGCGCTTCTGCTGAAAATCTTGCTGCTGATTGTGCTATCCCTCATGTTCTTAAGTAATCCAGGAGCCTATCGACGGTTAGCGTTAAGATTATTCCCTTCCTTATATCGAAGAAGAATAGACACTATTCTCTCAGAGTGCGAAATTTCCCTGCTCAATTGGATGGGAGGTATTGCCCTTAATTCTCTGTTTGTGGCGAGCTTGAGCGGCATCGGTCTCTGGATTTTGGGCATTCGATTTGTACTGGCTAATGCACTGATAGCAGGAATATTCAACTTCATTCCCAATATTGGACCAACTATTAGCGCTGTTTTTCCTTTATCAGTAGCTCTTCTCGACCAGCCTTGGAAAGCACCGGTAATCCTTATCCTCTATGTCGTGATTCAGAACTTGGAATCTTATTGGTTTAGCCCTATGATAATGCAGCAGCAGCTTAACCTACTTCCGGCGCTGACCTTAATTGCCCAAATCTTCTTTGCTTATTTCTTTGGTTTCCTCGGTCTGGTACTGGCACTTCCCTTAGCAGTGACACTCAAAACCTTAATTGAAGAAGCACTGATTAAGGACATTTTAGATCGCTCCCAGAATCAAGAAACTGGAGAATTATCAGAAGACAAAGAAATGCAATTAGCCCCAGTAGAGGAGATAATCGCCGCAGAACTACCAGAAAGTCAAGATTGAAGGTGAGGGGGAGAGGGGGAGTGTGGGAAGTGTGGGGAGTATGGGAAGTGTGGAGTGTAACACCTAACACCTATTGCCTATTGCTTGTTCCCTTTAAAAATATTTACAATTTCTAGCCCTAAGTCTAGTTCTTGTCTTACTCTGACAGTTGTTATCTAAGCTAACAAGTATTAATAAAAATACCATACCTTTATATGACCTCAGTTGCCCCTCATAAAAAAGCCAAAGCCCTCAAACCTGGTAGCCGCCGTCCTGCTAAACAACTTTGTAGCGAATGCGGGCTTTGTGATACATATTATGTTCACTATGTCAAGGAAGCTTGTGCTTTTCTCAATCAACAAATAGCCGAACTAGAAGAACAAGCCCACGGACGCAGCCGCAACCTAGACGATCGCGACGATTGGTATTTTGGCGTATTTCAGGAGATGATGGCGGCGCGGAAAAAACAACCGATAGAAGGGGCGCAGTGGACGGGAATTGTTAGTACTATTGCCTGTGAAATGCTCGATCGCGGCATAGTAGAAGGAGTTGTCTGCGTCCAGAATACCAAGGAAGATCGCTTCCAGCCGATGCCAGTCATAGCCACAACCCCAGAAGAAGTACTGGCGGCTAGAGTAAATAAACCCACTCTCTCGCCTAATCTTTCTGTATTAGAACAAATCGAAAAATCTGGCATGAAGCGGCTGCTGGTCATAGGAGTCGGCTGTCAAATTCAAGCATTACGGACAGTAGAAAAACAATTGGGATTAGAAAAACTCTACGTTTTAGGAACCCCTTGTGTAGATAACGTCAGCCGCGAAGGGTTGCAAAAGTTCTTAGAAACTACCAGTAAATCTCCCGATACAGTCGTACATTATGAGTTCATGCAAGACTTTCGGGTACATTTTAAACACGAAGATGGCTCGATCGAAAAAGTACCTTTCTTTGGACTCAAAACAAATAAACTCAAAGATGTTTTTGCCCCTTCTTGTATGAGTTGCTTTGATTATGTCAACTCTTTGGCAGATTTAGTGGTAGGTTACATGGGCGCACCTTTTGGCTGGCAATGGATAGTAGTACGTAACGATCTCGGACAGCAAATGCTGGATCTGGTGATGCCGCAACTAGATACCCAGCCAGTATTTTCTCAGGGAAATAGAAGCCAAGCAGTGCAACAAAGTATTCCTGCTTACGATCGAGGCGTTACCTTACCAATGTGGGCAGCAAAAATGATGGGAGTAGTCATAGAAAAAATTGGCCCCAAAGGTTTAGAATATGCTCGTTTTTCGATTGATTCTCACTTCACACGCAATTACTTGTATCTCAAACGGAATCATCCAGAAAAATTAGAGGCTCATGTACCGGAATATGCCAAGAGAATCGTAGGACAGTATAAGTTGCCTCAATAAAATTAGCAGCAATTGTTGGAAGAAACAGGAAGGAAGAGAATATCTAAAGATAGAAACTGTCGTTAAATAAGGTATAAGGCAGAGGGCAGAAGGAAATTATCACCTTTTAGGTAGATAAAATTCTTATTCGCGATCGCCTGTCAAAAAGGAAAAATTATGGGGTGAAATTTGATTGTCAAGGGAATCTACTAGTTTTATGGCTTCTTCTTGATACTCTTTTATCTGTCGCTCTAGATGAAAATACTTGTGATAGTTTTCCCTCGTTGTTTCTTCTCCATGACTAACTAGTTGACCGATTTTTTGCTCTAGGTAGTTTCCGGTTTTTACACTCAAGGAAAACTTCAGCTTCTTAGCTATCTTCTTCTTGAACGGGAACATCTTCCCAATCCCTTCGGCTAAGTCACTCTGGATGACTCCTATTTCACCTTTAATGTTAGATATCAGCTTTTTGCTCACGCTAAAATTAAACTCTTGTTGCGCAAATTCTGTGAGAGTAAGTTTGGCGTTTTCCTGATCGCCTAATTGCTGATGGCACATTGCCAGTCCTAAATAAGCACTAACCAGCCTTTCCTCTTTTTCTAAATAAATAGCTTTATTCAACCTAGTTCTCGCTTCTCTGAGCAAGCTTTCCCTTTCAACGTTGGAAAATTGTGCTTGTTTGAGCGCCAATATTCCCGCATTTAGCTCTGAATTAATGAGCTTGTTGAACTTAACTCCTAAAGAGTCCGTTATCCCTAGATAGTTAGTAATGGCTTTAGTGCTACTACCTAAAATTGAGGTGACAATGCCCATATGCTTAATTGCTTAAATTCTTCAGAACTAGGGAAGCTACTGCTTCGGAAGTCTAGTTTGTATTGACTTCAACAAGTATTTTAACCTAAACTTTGGGCTTTGGACAAAATTTAAAGAAATGATGAACTTAAAGAACTTTTCCTTCAAGAATCAATGGAGTTGCCATTTTTTAGTTGTAATTTCACTATGGAGTGCTAGCAAGTGTTTTGATTTAAAAATCACTCTCGACTGGCAAATTAAACCAAGGCAGAGACCAGATGGTGAGCCTAGTAACCTATCTTTTTGCCCGAAAGACTATTTAAAACGTAGCAGATTATACCAATATGCCAAATGTTTGGTACACATAGAGCGTCGATAATAAATTTACAGCTAGTCTGTACAGGAGTGAGAATGTAATATCCTTATTAACGAAAAAGATATTAAGCTGATTTGCCGATGTTTTTATCAACTCAGAGAAGATACTTTATTAATAAGAAAACCAAGAAGCAGTAATAATCCCTGAAAAAACAACTAAAGCTTTTGATTTTTATCTTTAATAATCAAAACTAAAAAATTAAAATAACTTCTACAAATTCTTACTACCAGTTTTAACGACATTAACTGAAGCTGGTTTCAAAATTACTAAAACGGAAACTTTATATTAATAATTGTGCTATGTTACCTTTTCTCATGGCAGGCGGTAGCCTGTGTGCATATATTGCCCGATTATCTTACAACCATCTTAATTTTATTCGACAGCGCAATAAGATTAACTGTCGAGTTCACGTCAATGGTATTAGAGGCAAGTCAACAATAACTCGATATGTATCAGCAGTCTTCCGAGAAGCAGGATACTACACATTTGGTAAAACGACCGGAAGTGCTGCCCGCATCCTGCGTCCCAACGGGCAAGATTATGACTTTCAACGCAAAGGGTATCCTAATATCAACGAGCAAGTCAAAATAATCGAGGAGTTTGCTCGTCAGAAAGCAGAAGTGGCCGTATTAGAGTGCATGGCTGTTAACCCCGTCTATGCCAAGTGGTTAGAAGAGAAAGTGATGCAGTCACACATTGGTATTATAACTAATGTCCGCTACGATCACCCCGACTACATGGGCGAGACACTCGAAGAAATTGCTGAGTCGCTATCTGTGACAATTCCCAAAAACGGCATTTTTATAACCGCTGAATACAATCCTAAACTATTAGGGATTCTTTGGAAGAATGCCAAAAAAAAGGGAACAAAACTGATCGTCGCTGACAAAAAGCAAGTAAATTTGCAGGATTTGAAAGGTTTTTCACACTTCGCTATTGAAGATAACGTTGCGATTGGATTGGAGGTCGCTAAGTTGCTTGGTCTACCAAAGGAGCGCGCGCTGCGAGCGATGCAAATGGCAGCCTCTGATATTGGTGCCTTCAGAGTTAAGCAATATCAATGGTTAAATAAGTCACTCGCCTGGGCAAATTTGTTCGCGGTCAACGATCGAGAAAGCTTCGTCGAACTGTCTCAGAAGTTGTTTGCTCAGTATCCTAATTGTGCCAAGGTAGTGTTACTCAATAATCGCCACGATCGCCCTACTAGAGTAGAGCTATTCGCTCGCCTAGCTCAAAAGCTCAATTTTGACAAAGTCGTGACTCTAGGTGATTATGAAGAAGAAGTCAAACAAACCTTCGCGCAAGAGCCAGATAAAGTGCTGTCTCTAGGCAACTCGACCGAGTTTAAGGATGAGTCTGGACAAGGACTCCTGGATAAAATTACGGGGGCAGTCAAATCCCAAGAAATACTGCTGATTGGAACTGTTAACATCCACACCCAACAAGCCGAGCGTCTGCTGCATCTGTTTGCTGAATTAGAAGAATTCAGAGAGCTACCGCAGAAAAAAGAGCTCCCGCACAAAGAACTATGCTTAGCAGCCTAAACACTCCAGAGATAACTCGCTTGGCCTTACTTATCGGCGTTTACACAGCTATCTACTACAAAAACAAGTATGGCATTATTCCTGGAGGGTTAGTAATTCCTGGATTTCTGACCATCTTGTTCATTCTCTCCCCCATTTGGTTCGCCAGTCTGATAGCTTTAGCTTTTGCCATTTACTATCTCTACAATCGCTTTTTGAAACGTGCCAACTTCAAGAATCGCACGCCTATGTACTTGCTAGCCTTAATATCTATAGTGCTGGCGTACCCTCTAGCCAACTTCTACATTTATTTGGGGTGGATGGAGCAATCGATCGACAGCCTAACAGGCGCTCTCATACCAGCGATTATTGCCTATCAATGGACTAAGCAGGATATGTGGAAGGTCTCGAAAGGCATAGCAATTACTTTCGCTTTGACAGCGTTATATTTGGGTGTGATTTACCTGGCAGGTAGCTATCTAGGCATAAGCTTCAACGAGATCCGCCCGGCTTATGCTGGCAAGGAATGGATCTATTTTGAGTACCCAACAGCACAGTTTTGTCTAGCATTAGTTTTGGGTTACTTAATCTACCGCCGCACCCTGGTGCGATCGGGTGGATATTTAGTAGCGCCAGCAGCAGCAGCCTTGCTCTTAAGACCACTCAGCGCAGTTTTGTTAGTGCTTGGCTGCATGGTGGTCTACTTGCTGGTTTGGCTGATTTGCCGATATAGCTTGACAATAGGTCTAAACCGTTACGGTCTGGCGTTATTCATCAGCACGATCTATGTCTGGGCAGTAGAGCTATTATTTCTGCACCTAGATCCGACGCTTTTGCCATTTCAGGGCAGTAACTTATTTGTTATTGTCGTCATCATTAGCTATGTCAATGACACTATCCTGTATTGGAAACGTGGAGTTGCAGCCAATATGGTCTTTTTGTTAACAGTAGCGATCGCCGTCCACTTCGGAACTAATTTCCTAGCCAAACTATTAGTTTGAAGATATGGTTAAGCGTTGGTATTTCAGCTTCACAAATCGTTACTAAAAGCCGGATTTTGGGAACTATATAAACGGAACTCAGAGAATTGTCATCTCAATTCTGGTGGAATTAGATCTCAATTAATCAGTAGTAGTCCTTTATGTTAATCGAAAACGACAAAAAAACTGTACAACAAAAGCAAGCCTACAGCATGGTCAAAGTACCTGCTACTGTCACAATAAAGGACAGGGACTACATTACCAACTACTGGGGGATAGAAGGCTTCGAGTTACGTGGTTTTGAAGAAAAACTGCAAGTAGGAGACTGTCTGTCTGTCCGCTTCCGAGCCAGCTTTGCTGAAAGTTTGCAGGTAGATCTACCTGTTGTGGTAGAGGTTGTTTGGGAACAAAGTCAGCACCAAGCTGCAGGATTTCATTTTATCAATCTCGATCGGCTAGGAGAGATGGTCCTCAGCAATTTAGTTGACTACCTTCACAGGCAAGACCAAGTTGCACGCGAAGCTCTCCCATACAAAGTAAACAAACTTTCTTTTCTTGAGCCGGAAGAGAAAAAACAACACCGTAAGCCAATTCGAGTAGGCTCTGTGATCTTGCTAGTTGCAGCGGCGAGTGCTGGCATCGCCCTTTTTAACTTTGCAGTTAATATGCTTTACGATGCTGTCATCTTCGTAGAAGTTAAGACAGCTACTATCCAACGTCCTGTAGAACAGGTAATCTCAGCTCACCGAGGTAAAATAACTTCCCTAACGGTGCGTGAAGGAACCAAGGTTAAGGAAGGACAGCCACTACTGACCCTATTCGACCAGCAAATGGCACTCTATATTACTCAAGACCAGGTGCGGGGTCTCGACTCTTCGATCGAAGATATTACCGAGCAAATCAACCGTCTGGAAGAAAAAATAGCTCTAAGTCGAACGCTTTTAGAATTAAATGAAGCGCGACTGAGCAATGCTCGACAGCGCCTCTGGCAGGAAAAAGAGAAAATTGGCTACGCTTGGGACATTTCTCAAGATCGAGTAGAGGCTGCTCGGGCAAAATTAGAGTCACTGCAAATACAGCGTCAGGAAATAACCGCGCTACTGCTGCAGTACGAAAGCATTTTCAAACAAGGTGCGTTACAAGAACGTCAAGTAAAGCTTTTAAGAGCTAAAGTAGCTAAGATTGATGGGGATATCAAGGTCGCTCGACAGGAGCTCGAAATTGCTCAGAAGATTGCGAGTGCTGCTAAAAAAGGTAAATTCTACAACGGCGAACGCTTTGTGGGCGAGTTACCTGAGCTGCAAGCTGCAGTTAGGGATGCTACTTTTAAAGTAGAGGCAGCTAAGAAGGAATTAGCTGCTTATCAAGCTGCCTACAGTAAGCGCCAGTCAGAACTGGCAAATCTTCGCGTTCGCAAACACGACCTCAAGCTTCATCAACCAACTACTATAGTAGACGGCAACTTTACGGAAGAAACCTTTTCAACTACTTACCGCGCGCCTTTATCGGGCACCATTCTTAAGGTTAATATCTCTGAAGGTAGCACCCTCAACATTGGGAAGTTGCTAATGCTCATCGGAAAGGACACCGATAGCACTATCGTACAAGCCTACCTAACCCAGGATCAAGCCATACATCTAGCCGTAGGAGATTCAGTAACCATAACGCTACCAGAACAAAACGTCGAGTATAAGGCGAAGGTAAAAGTCATCGATCGGCGCGGTGGCTTCTTTGACGAAGTCCGTGCCAAGTATCAGTACGAAGGTTCTGTTGACAACTCGGCATACGTAGAGATAGCTTTGAGCAGTGAGGCAGCACGCGAATTGCCACCAGGAACACTTGTCAAGGTGAAGTTCCGCAAGAAACTAGATAAGCTCATTGATGTTCTCAATTGAAATGTATTTGAGACTATGATTGCCTTGTTAACCTTTTGCCAGATACAATAGGTAAGAATACAATATGTAAGAATAAGATTAGTTCTTGGGTGCGTAGCTCAGCCGGATAGAGCAGCTGCCTTCTAAGCAGCGGGTCGCAGGTTCGAGTCCTGCCGCACCTGTTTCAGATTTCTAGACTCGAAAAATTAAGCCCGCGAAGGGAAAATGTCAGCGTTTTTGTAAGATTGCCTTCATTATCGCTTTTGAAGCTTCAATTTCTTCCGGTCTTTGCGCAGTTTGCTGCCAACTTTCTCGCTGCTGTAAATTTTCACACCAAAGTTTAACTTTAGGGTATTTATCTAGAGAAATGCCCAACAGCGGTATGGAAGGTACTGCGGTTCCAGCGACAAGATCGGCTAAGGTTAATTTTTCGCCGAGAAAATAAGGATGATTTTCATCTAAGTTATTTTCAAAAAATTGCAATACTGTGTCTATTTGTTGTTTCGCTCTTTCTAGTTGTTTGCTATCTACCTCTAAATCCAGCATCTCGCGCATTAAGATAATTGAGGCGGGAGGAAGTTCGTTGGCAGTAATTAGTTCGATCGCACGCATTTTAGCAATATCTTTTGCCTCCGTTGGCAAAAATGAAGGCGTTGGATATTTTGCTTCTAAATAGTCTAAAATTGCTAAGGATTCTATTACAGTAAAGCCGTCATCAATTAAGACGGGAATGTGATGGAATGGGTTGATTTTTAAAAACTCTGGTTGAAATTGATCGCCATTTAATTTCATTAAAATTGGCTCAAATTCTAACTTCTTTTCGAGTAAAGCAACGTGGACTCGGCGAGCGTTGAGAGATAAACGAGTGTAGTAAAACTTCAACATTGTTAAAAACCTGGATAAATTTTAGTCAAAGATAGGATTGCTTCGAGGTCTATTTAACATTCTCTGCAATCCACTTTAACTCTAGTTTCCGCTAAATAAGATGAAGAAAAGAGCAATTAGCGAATTGCGCCCCATCGCGCTTGCGCTCCCGCTAGATTCGGAAAAGAATTCTGGTTGATAATGGCAGATAGCTAAACGATAACCAGAGAGGAGTGTATGCCAACTGCCATTGAACAAACTCTACAAGCTTCTACTTATTATTGTGCAAACTGTACCAGTCGTAACGAATCTGGCTCTGATACATTTAATGTGGAGTATTCTCAATGGCTCATTTTTGGGGAGTCGAGGCGCGATTAATCAGCCCTGCAAGAGTCGGGCTTTTCGCGGTTAGCACGAACTGAGTTTCCCGAATTTGCCCTAAACAATGAACCAATCTGAAAAAAG
>JBFRWL010000377.1:0-2942 GCA_051439565.1 Prochloraceae cyanobacterium | reverse complement strand
GAGGTCGCGTTGCCTGGGGTCTCCCCAGGCACTCGTGACGACCGTCCCCACTTACCGAAAAATGATGGCGACCAAACCCTTACAGTAGGGAAGCCTGTCCTACTTTGTCCGGGTTTTCTCTTGGGGTGGAAGGGGGCTTCAAAAGCAACTAGATCTAGTTGGGCACAAACAGAAAAATTATTAAAAGCCCCCTCCCCGCGCTCGTCTTCGGTAAAGACAAGAGGGATTAGGGTGAGTTTGCCAATCTCCACCCGACCTAGCTTTTTCAACTTAGCCAGAGCTTTGTAAAAAGTAGCTTTGGTAAAACCCAACAGAGAGCAAATTTCTGTGGGATTGAGATTTATTTTCCAGCCCTTTGCGTATCTGATTTTGAGATAGTAACGTAGAAGTCCTGTAGCAGTGATTAAACCGTCTCGGTAATCGGCTATTGCTCGCTCTAGGGTTAGTTTGTAAAATTGGGTCATAATAAATAAAATCCAAATTGAAGTTTTGAGCGATCTCAGTGGTTGACAGCCTGTATCGATCGCTCTTTATGGGCTAATTGGATAATAGCCTATGTATACTTAGGAGTCAACCTTTAATCCTTGTATACATAGGTTGAGAAAAGTTACAATGAGATAGGTGAGACAAAGCAACTTTGAAGGGTCTGCTTCAAAAAAAATAGCTATGACTGAGAAGTATAAAAGAGATCCGCAAACAGGAAGATATGTAGAAAGTGGAGAAGCTGAAATGGCGACTCGACCGATCTCTGTGCGTCTTCCAGCAGATGTCGATGCCAAAGTTAGAGCTATGCCTAATCGCACTAAGTTTTTGAGAGAAGCGATTGCCAAAGCTTTGCAGGAATTGGAAGAACCTCAATCGGCGTAAATTTATACTTCAAGGTCAGGCATAGAATGAGTAACCCCAAAGGAAACCCCAAGATCTGAGTTTCAGGGTTTTGAACAGGGCGAAGTATTTTTACCTCACCCTGGCAAATTTCTAGTTATCTAAGTCTTGAGTAAAAAACTCACTCGCTCCACAGCTAGAGAGAACCGCAGCGACCTTAGCCCGTTTCTGAGCCATTTTGCAGATGGTGTTAGTATTGTCATAAATTTTCTCTGCTCCTGGTTTGAGCAAAGTTGGTTTCCTCGTACCAGGAATCACGCCGTAATCGATGTCGCGCTGCATCTGAGCTTTGACAAATGCCACCATGACTTTGTAATGATTCGCGGTATGGGCGCGCGCTTTGTTGTAAGCAGGAGCGATTTCAACAGTGGCAGAAGGGACTATTACACCTCGTTCGTTTGATGTTTGCATTGATGTATTTAGTTGGGTAAAGATTGATGAAATAGAAAACCACCGCTACTCGAATAGCAGTGGCACACAGGTCTAGAATTCGGTCGGAATTTCTACTCCTAGTTTTTTAGACCAGTATTCTCTTAATCCCAGTTGATAACCTTCCCAATAGCTGTGTTCTTGAGGTAGTGATGGTTCTAGACCGCATACGCCATCAAATTTTCCATCAGAATGTAAGTCACTATTGCGATTGGCTTCTTCATTAATCGCATCGAGGTCTTGTCTTTCTCGATTTTGTTGTTCTACACTAAGGTATAAATCAAACATTTTAATACTCCATGAACATTATTTTGTTTGATTGCCCCTGGCTGTGACCGCAGCATTGGGGCTTTGGATTTTTGCTTGATTATCAAGCCTGACCTAACTAATATATTACCTCGTAAAACAAGGATAATTAATTGGATTTACCTATCTGTTTTTCAAAACAGATAAGTATGGCAAATACCTCGTAAAACATGGTAAAAATACTTAAATGAATTAAGTTAAACAAGATATACTAGAGATGTGTCTTGCCAGAATTTAGATCGCTCAAATGTCCAAACAAACAACAAATAGAAGAGGCGCACCTAAAGGTCATGTTGGTAATCCTGCTGGAAAGAATCAGTGGGAAGGGGTTCGTAGTGAAAAACCTATCGGTGTAAGGCTGCTAAAAAATTTGGATGAAGAGTTAAGAGAATATGTAAAAGAGCAGGGACTAACGCTGACACAGTTTATCGAACAAGCCGTAGCAGAAAAGCTAAGTAAAGCAAAGACTTAAGAAGCGCGAAAACTCGTTCTGGCACGAACACTTACAATTTTTATTACTATGACTACCAACGCTTCAAAAACTCAATGGCAATACTTAGAACCGCGTCCCCACGAGTGGCGCAAACAGCTTTATCTCAAAGGAAGGAAGTTGAGAGCGCATATTGTTTGGTCGGATATGCTGGTTAATGAAATGACTCCAGAAGAGGTAGCAGACAGCAAAGACCTACCTCTAGAAGCTGTCTATGAAGCAATTGAATATTGTGAAACCCATGCTGAACTCTTAAAACAAGAGGCACTCATAGAACGTCGTTTTTTAGAAGAACGAGGAGTGGTGCTTGAGCCTCCAGTTACTAATAGATGAAGATTCTCAGGATAAAGTTCTGATAAAATTGCTGCGAAAAGCAGGACATGATGTAGTTACAGTGAATGAGGCTGGTTTAATGAGTCAGCCAGACTTGGTAGTTTTTAACTACGCTGCGGAAAATAATCGTGTAATCCTAACTCTCAACTGTAGTGACTTCGAGATTCTTCATGAAGAAAACCCCTCCCATTCAGGAATTTTGGCAGTTTATAAAAATGACAATTACACCAAAGATATGAACTTTAAGGAAATAGTCAAGGCGATTTCTAATCTAGAAGCAGCTTCGATTCCCTTGGCTAATCAATTTATTTCTCTAAACCAGTGGAATTATTAGTATGACTACCCCAGCTTCAAAAACCCAATGGCAATACTTAGAACCGCGTCCCTCATCCTGGCGCAAACAGCTTTTCTTTAAAGGAAGAAGACTCAGACCCTCTACGGTTTGGAGTTCGATGCTGGTAGAAGCAATGACTCCAGAAGAGACGGCGGAAGATTGGGA
>JBFRWL010000376.1:0-24958 GCA_051439565.1 Prochloraceae cyanobacterium | reverse complement strand
CGCGTGATCAACACCTGGGCTGACATCCTCAACCGCGCTAACCTCGGTTTCGAAGTCATGCACGAGCGCAACGCGCACAACTTCCCCTTAGACTTAGCTTCTGGCGAACAAGCTCCTGTAGCTCTAACCGCTCCTTCTATCAACGGCTAAGGATTAACTCAATCAATATAGCTTAAGGGCGCTCTCAATATTGAGAGCGCCTTTGCTTTGCTTGTGATAATTTTTTCAGCAGAAAAACCAAATCAGTTTTTGTTGAGTATATTGATCGCACTAATATTCAATGTACTCTGAATTGAAAGGGATTTACCTTGAGTTCCTAAGAAGTTGGGTAAAGCAAAAATAGCTAGCACACTAATCATAAATACTGTTATCATCAGCTCAAGCAAAGTAAAACCACATTGACTGCTATTATGTGAGTTGTTTTCTAGAGATTCAGCTTTAAATAGAAGTTTTGGTAACGTTTGTGAGTTAGACTTTGTCGGAAGCTCCATGAGAATTATCTTTAAACTACATATAGCATTCCTATTTCAGTTGTGACTATCTCGTCATTTGTAGTAACGAAGTACTGATGACAAATGACACGTAATAAGGAAAGATTTCACGAATCACTTTAGGATTGCTATATGTATACTTCCCTGAAAGTAGCTTCAAAATATCACTAATTTGAAAATTTAATCATTTATAATATGATGTCACTAAATGATTGCTCCCATACCACTCTGGTTTTAGGAGTCACTAGGGTCGCAGTACCATGCGCCCGTATAGGAGTCAGAATGTAATATCTCTATTGGAGAAGAGTAATCAGGGGTAAGGATTGGGAATAATTATTTGTAGCAACAAAAAAGGGTATTGGTGTAATATCAAAACCGGAGAATGGAGAGCTGTGAAAGTTTGAGAAGGACTAAACTTGGGAGAAGAACATCATAATCAACTCTAGGGCTACTAAGGCACAGGCAAAAACTGCTAATGCCCCCCAACTGGCAGAATCTTGCTCTATCCTTTGTGCTAAATTTTTGAACTGATTCGCAACAGCCATTTGCTTAGCCTCCGAATGCTCTATTCAAAGTCTAGTGAAAATCTTTACGATCAGAGATAAACAGATACAAAATTTAAAAATAATCAATTAATTTAGATAGATAAATGATCAAAGGAACTAATATCAATTTTGGTTAAGATTACTATACTTTGCTTAGGAAAGGGAACAGGGAACGGAAAGCAACAGATTTAGAGAATTGATGTGTAGCAATATTTTGTGAAATTAGTATAAAGCAATGGTTAGTGAAGAATAGAAGATTAGTTGTTGATTATGAACAATTTGAATAAATCCTAGCGTAGTTAAAAAATGCGGAAAAAGTTTAACAAATTAACTATATTGTCAATGCAGAATAAATTAGCTCTTCCAATTATCCTAATCAGTATCTTCATGGCTTTCGTCTTTTCTTGGCAGTGGTTTCGCGAGCAAAACCGCGTCTATTACTTAACCATGGCTACGGGTGGAAAGGAAGGCGAATACTATGCTTTTGCTAGCGTTTTTGCCCAAATTGTTGCCAGACATCAACCCCAAATCCAGATCGAAGTTATTAATACAGAAGGTTCCCTACAAAACCAGAAATTTCTGAGCGCAAAAAAAGTGCAACTGGCTTTGCTTCAAAGCGATACTCCCCTCGATCCTTCCACACAGGTGATCGCCGTCTTATTTCCCGAAATATTTCATCTGATTGCTACAACTAAGTCTAATATTGACGGCATCAGCGATCTTAAAGGAAAGCGGGTTGCCCTATTGCCCAAAGGAAGTGGTTCTTATCGACTATTCTGGCCCTTAAGTAAACATTACGGCTTGCACCCAACAGACTTTGAGCCTGTGGTTCTACCACCAAAACAAGCGCATCTTGCTCTAAGTCAAGGACGAGTGGATGCTTTGTTTGAGATCATTGCTTTGGGAAATCCTTCGATTACCGAACTGTTGCAAAGGAGTGAAAATAAGCTAGTCCCTATCGATCAAGGCGCAGCAATACAGCTGTTCCAACCTGCTTTGGAATCCAGCCAAATTCCCAAAGGTACTTATAGTGGAGCAATTCCGATTCCAGCAGAAGATTTACCCGTCGTCTCGGTACGAGCATTACTTGTTACCCATCAAGATGTCGATCCAAGTGTCATCTATGAAATTACTCGCATTTTCTTTGAAGCGCGTAACGAGTTAGTTAAGCAATATCGCCAAGCAGCAATGATTCCTCAGCGGGATTCTATCCGAGAGCTGGGCTTGCCATTCCATTCAGGAGCAAAGAAATACTACAAATTAGATGAACCTAGTTTGATTGTAAGCTTTTTTGTGGAGTATGCTGAAGCTCTGGGTCTATTGCTCTCGGTGACGATACTTTCTATCTCTGGCATCTGGCAACTAAAACTGTGGCTACAGGGAAAGCAGAAGAATCGAGCCGATTTCTATAACTTGGAAATTCTCAAATTAATTGACCAAATACATTCCCTTGAAGATTTAGAGCAATTGAAAATCATCCGCCGCCAATTATTTGAAATCTTTGAAAAAGTAGTTGTAGATCGAGATGAAGATAGAAGTTCGCCACAATCTTTTCAATCTTTTACTTTTCCCTGGAAGGTAGCACTAAATACTATTCGCCACCGAGAAATGCTTTTGATGAACTTACCTTCTCCAGAATAAACTCTCAGGTCTCATGTTACTAAACAGGAAAACTATGGCTGCGCCAGTTTTGAATCAAACGAGTTAGTCTCCAGAAAGATAGTTTGGGTTGGAGATTGGCATCTAAAAGCCCACCGTAAGGCCAAAAATGACCGATATCGGCAAAATCCCACCAGGTAATTGCCTGGATATAAGGCTTACTGTAACAGAGAGTATAGAATTGTTCTACCCAGTCTGCTTGTACGCTTTCGCTCCAAGAAGAATGCCAAAAACCAATCGGTCCCTTAAGCATCGATCGTTCGTCTTTTCCTGAAGCAGAAGAAACCCCTAGTTCGGTGATATGAATTGGCTTTCCTAATTGACTGAAACGCTCTAGAAGTCGATTAATTTCAAACATATCCTGACGGGGATAGTATAATTGCAATCCGATTAATTCAAAAGGAATCTCAGCAGCTAGACAAGATTTCAAAAATTGATAGGGACTGGTTAGGGGTGGCTGGGGGGAAGCCATTCTTGTCGCCCACAGGCAACAATGGTTAATAATTCGCTGCACCTGCGGATTGCCAGCACGAGAAGCAGTAGCAGCTAAATTGGCTATTTCAAGCAATTGTTCCAGAGAATAACCGAGAGTATTAGCCCAAGAGAGCCCATTAGCTTCATTAATGATGTCATAGTAAGGAATGCGCTCTCCATAATGAGCAGTAATTTCTGAGACTGAGCGATAAATTAATTGCTGGACTTGGCTGTATGATTTACCTTCGAGCCAATCAGGAACTCCAGCGCGGTGAAAATAAACCAGGGGATGTCCTTTAGGGGTAATTCCCCAACGCCGAAGCCAATTAACCATTCTATCTACGGGATCATATTGTTTGAGGTTGGGCTGGGGTTCAAAGGAGCGCCAGTAGAAAGGAACAGTAGCAAAGTTAAATAGCTGCTTGAATAGTTGGTTATAGGAACTGTCAATCCCTTTCCTTTGAAAGTTGAAAAAATTGCAGCCAAAGAGAAAATCCGGACGAGCTGGCTGTCTTTTAATCTCTTGCTGAGCCTTAGTAAATACTGCTTGTTCTCCCGCCCAAAGACTCTCAAATAAAACTCGATTACACAACCAAGCTCGCAGTTGAGGAACAGAGGTTTCTTCTGCAGCTTGTAGGAGAGCCGAGGCTTTTTGTAAACGCTCTTTTATTTTAGTACTAAACTCAATTCCGTTTTGGCTCCAACTAGACATGGCGTAGCGAACTCGATGCAGTCGGGAACTAGCCAAAGCCAGGTTCAATTGCAAAGGAAAATCTTTAGGTTGATAACCCCTACCTTGATTGTCCGCGTACAGCGTCACTTCCCCAAAACCTTCAACTGGCATGCGCAGAGCAATGGCAAAGGGCGATGATGGTGGTTGAGAAAAAATTTGACCCGTCTCAACTCGTCTGGGAGTATTGGGTAATGGTTCGTCGTTGAGATTGAGAAAATAAAGCCGCTTGAGAATATCTACCTGGAGAGGTTCTCCAGAAGGATGAAATGCCTGTATCTCAATGTCGGATTCTTTGATTTCTAAAGTTTTCGCCGCCGAATCAACTTTAGCGCTCAATTGGGTCGCGGTTAACCCAGTGGTGAATTGAAGAAAACGCCGACGGGATATCTTAGACATGGAATCTTAATTCAAACCGGAAGAAGAGAAGAGCTATAGACAAAGTAAATGTTTTTAAATTACAGTGAGTAGCAGATATAGTCAAGTAGTCAGTCGCAATTAGGGAGCAGTTACTAAAGTATCGCTAACTGGCACTCGATCGCCTCAAACTGCGAATTAATCCTTTATATTGCTGCTGTAAATACTGAAAATTAGGCATTTGTTTGCCATAACGCCACAGAACGTAGCCTTGGCAAATCCCCTCGATCGCTTCAGATATTAGCTCTTGGTGATGTTGGCGGGAATTTTTGCCATACTCTAAAGGTGTTTGTGCCGGATGCTTAGGATATCCTTTTTCAGCTAAAACCTTTAGCATCTGCCAATAAAGCCTTTCTATGGGCGATAGTTTGGCAAGGCGACGGCTGTAAGTCCAACCTCGTAGTTGCTTCCATCCCAGCCAAACCAAAAATCCCAGAATAGTGACAACGATCGAACCTGTAAACAAACCGACAAAGCCGCTAGAAACAAACCTCCAAAACCAGACAATTATACCCAAAAATCCCCCAATAACTTTAGTCCAAAGGAGACCTATAAAGTTAGTTACTGGAGATGGCAACCAACCAGCTACCCATTGCCAAAACTGTCGCAAAACACTGAAAGTTTGGTTTTCTTCAAAGGAAGGGGGAATGAGAGGATGTCCTGGTATGGGATCGAAAGTATACCATCCGAATTTAGGAAAATATACCTCAGTTAAAGCATAAGCATCTGTATTGTGAACGATATAATACCCAGTGAAGGGATTAAATTGACCTGGAGCAAAGCCCACTGCTAGCCGGGCAGGAATGCCAAGAGAACGCAACATCACGGTTAAAGCGGAAGAAAAGTGATCGGCATACCCACCTTGAAAACGTAAGAGAAAGGCTTCGATTAAATCTTCATCATCTTGTAAGAAAGGAAGCTCGGTTTTGAGAGTGTAGTTTTGTTTGAGAGCTTGGGTCAGAAAGAGGGCTTTTTCATAAGCTGAAGTCAGGGGTTTGGGTGATTTGGCTAAGAGTGCTTCTGTTTTTTCTCTAACGGGAGCTAATATTTCTGGAGGAATTTGTAGGTATTGCTTTTGAATAGTTTTCGGATATTCTTCTGATGCTTGTCTGAGTAGACGGCGATTGCGGTAAGGCACTTCAGAAATGACTGTATAGGTCAATCCTTCCACTAAACCCGCAGGCGATCGCAAACTCCCTTCTGGATCGATGCCAATTTCCCTGGTGGGAAAATATAGGGATTGGGGATAAGAGAGGGCAGGAATTACATTAGGTAAATCTGAGATAGCCGTGTAAGTTTGAATTACTTGTTTGGTTTGGTGTACGCCAATAGGAAAGGAGATGAAAAAGCGGTAAGACCACCTTGGACGCTTGAGCTTGCTCAGTTGCTTATTGCGAGAGATTTCCCAACCTTGTCCCGTGTAGCGATCGAATGCCAAGGCTCGCCAAAATCCTGGGGCTTGAGAACGAATACGCATCAGCGCTTTCTTTTTTAGTTCTCCTCGCAGATTTTGATTGATCTTATTATTGAAACCATAGTAAAAGGTGTCGTCGAGGCTGCCTCTGCCTTTTGCTGGAGCTTTACTTCCAGCACCACTACTCGTCCTTTTCTCTCCTTGTTTGGCATAAGCAGGATTAATAACTTCCCGATTTTGAGCGTCAAAAGTCTTATTTTCCATATCGACCGAACTACTTACGGGAAAAGTTTTTAACTGATAGCCTGGAAATCGAGGCATCAAGGCAAAAATAGTGAGCCCCAGCGCCAAAATAACTAAGAGGAATAAACCCAGACGTCGTGGAGAAAGGGGAGAAAATTTCAGCCAATGAGAGCGATCGCCTTTAGCTTGTTTTGCCGGCTGACGATTGAATAAGTAGGTATCGATCTTTTCTAAGCCGAGGCGGGAGCGGTAGTCGAGAACTAAGGTGGGAAGAGCGAGGGCTAAAAATACGACCAAGAAAGGGGCAAAAGCTAAGGTCTGAGAGACAGTACCCGCTACCCCCACCAAAATTAGTCCAATTATCATCGAATAACCCAAATCCTTACGCCGAGGTAAGTCAAAACTGTGCAAGACTTGGACTTGCACTAATAACTCGGCGAGTACCATCCGCGTGTCGTTGATGTTAGCCACTAAATTGGCGAAGAAAGCCAGCAAAACTGCTAGCATGCCGATAGCGAGGAAAAATTTGACCGTTACTTTGGGTCGCTTGCGCTGATACCAACTCCAAACGGCACCAACTATACTCAGAGGTACTGCCCAAATACTCATCTGAGTTTGTGCGGCAACATCGGTAGCGATAATACCTACAATTACTAGTGCTTGTACCAGCACCCGCAGCAGAATAGATTCTTCTGTTTCTTCATGTGGCATCGACTGCGTAGTTTGCCACATGCGCTTAAAATATGCTAGTTTTTGGGTTTTTGCAACTGCCATGGGACGGGACTTGAAGGTGAGGCTAGCCATTCCCGTTATAGTTCATTGCCTCAGCGATCGACCCTGTGGTAATTACTTAAATTCAAGAGAACGAAAAGTTTTGGGTGTGGGGAGGTGTTAGGTTTTCGGTGTTAGGTCTTAGGTGTTACCCCTGACCTCTAACCTCTAACCTCTGACCCCCTTGTCCCAGATCAGATCCGATCAACTAACTCGGTAACTTGACTCGATCGCCTTCTGCGATAAGTTTTGCTTGGCTGTTGTTCTGGGATTTGTAATAAAAATACTACTAAAGGATAGGTTTGTAGCTCCCGCCGTGCTAGCTTTTGCAAGCTAGTTTCAATTACTTCTCTCAAACCTGCCCAGTCAACTTCTACTTGAGAGCCATTACTAGTTTGACTAAATTCGCTCCAGCGAGCGCTCAAGGTTTTTTCCAGGGTTCTGATAATTAATTGTTTGAGCAGCGAGTGCTCTAGAGGGGTCACTACACCCCGCAGGTGAATTTCTGGCTGAGCGATCAGTTTCCCTTGCCAGTCTACTGCAGCGGCGACGGTAATAACTCCATCTTCTGCTAACTGCTGCCTTTCCTTCATGACGCTGTGATGAACTACCCCAGCACGATCGACTAACTCAATTCCCGAAGCTACTTTACCAACTACGTCGATCCTATTTTCTGATAACTCGACTATATCTCCATTATCGATAATTACTGTATTCTCTTCGGGGATTCCCATGCTGTGAGCCATCTGAGCGTGCTTAATTAGCATCCGATGTTCCCCGTGTACTGGCACGAAGAATTTGGGTCTAGTTAAGGCTAGCATCAGTTTGTGATCTTCTCTAGAACCGTGACCGGAGACGTGAATTCCTTGATGGCGACCGTATATTACATGGGCTCCCAACATCATCAAGCGATCGATTGTATTAACTACCGCGATCGTATTACCAGGAATTGGATTTGCCGAGAACACCACCGTATCTCCAGGACGAATCTTAATTTGTCGATGTTCTCCTTTGGAAATGCGAGTCATTGCTGCTAGAGGTTCCCCTTGAGAACCAGTGGTGAGAATTAATAATTTCTCCTCTGGCAAACTGTTAATTGCTTTGAGCGGCGCAAATAAATCGTCTCGACATTTGATGTAACCTAAGTTACGGGCGTGAGCAATTACGTTGAGCATTGATCGCCCTACTACTACCACTTTGCGATTGTGCTTTTCTGCTAATTGGAGAACTATATTTACTCTATGAACCGATGAGGCAAATGTTGTTACCATTATCCTGCCAGCAGCCTCAGCAATAATTCGGTCTAGATTTGGATATACTGACCTTTCTGAGGGGGTATGTCCTGGCACTTCTGCATTCGTGGAGTCACTGAGCAGGCACAAAACTCCTTTTTCCCCATGTTCGGCTAATTTTTGCAGGTCAAAAAATTCTCCATCTACAGGGGTATGATCGATTTTAAAGTCTCCTGTGTGAATAACTACGCCAAGAGGAGTGTGGATCGCCACGCAAAAGCTATCAGCAATTGAATGGGTATTCCGCAAAAATTCAATTACAAAAGCTTTGCCAATTCTCACCATTTCACGAGGAAGGACGCTTTTAAGCTTGGTACGGTCTGCCACTCCAGCTTCTTCTAATTTATTCTGTAACAAGCTCATGGCTAATCTCGGACCGTATATTATTGGTATGTTGAATTGTTTGAGGTGATAGGCTAGACCGCCAATATGATCTTCGTGACCGTGAGTTACGATCGCACCTTTAATTTTGTGACGATTCTCCCGCAGATAAGTCATGTCTGGGAGTACTATATTTATCCCGTGCATTTCATCTGTAGGGAAAGCAATACCTGCATCTAAGAGCATAATTTCATCTTCATACTCAAACACGCAGGTATTTTTGCCAATTTCATGCAATCCACCGAGGGGAATAATTTTTAGATTTGGTTTAGAGCCGTTGTTATTCATTTGCCTCCTTAAATAACTTGAATAATCTGTGTTTTTGTACTTATTAAAAGTGCTTTTTCTATTTTTTTCTTAACTCTTAAGTTCAACTTTTATTCTCACTCAAAATAACTTTCCATTTTATAACTGTCAATTTTTTGCTTTCTAATTCGTTTATTTTAGCTAGTTATATCTGGCTTAATCCCGACAAAAATTTATTTCTATTCAATATTTGCCATTAATTACATAATAGTTAACATCCGAACAGTTAAACTCACTGCCCTGATATTACCAACAATATTCTAGTTATAAGGAATGGCGATTATCAAATCTAATCGCACAATTTAGGTGATTTATAACTCATGACAACAATATTCCAAGTAAATTAACTTCAACTAAATCAAATTAAGCTCCTTTAAAACTGTTTCTAGATTCTGTTTTAACTTATTATCAATCTCGCCCAGGGGCGACCGCAATCCTCCTACTTTCCAGCCCTGTAATTTTAAAGCAGCTTTAATGGGGATGGGATTAGTAGTACAAAATAAAGCTTTAAATAGAGGGTATAGTCTCAGTTGTATCTCTCTGGCAAGTTGAGCATTACCAGCTTCAAAAGCTTGAATCATTTCTTGAATTTGCTTGCCAACTAAATGACTAGCAACGCTAACCACTCCAATCCCGCCGACGGTAAGCATGGGTAAGGTCAGAAAATCATCCCCAGAGTAAATAGCAAATGATTTTGGTGTTAGACGGCGAATTTCGCAAGTCGCCTCTAAGTTTCCACTAGCTTCTTTAATAGCAACTATGTTATCTATTTCTGCCAGTTTAGCAACAGTCTCGGGCTGGAGATTGCAACCAGTACGACCTGGGATGTTATAGAGCACGATCGGCAGATCGGGACAAGCCGTGGCGATCGCCTGAAAATGCTTATATAGTCCTGACTGGGGTGGTTTATTGTAATAGGGCACCACTTGCAGGGAACCATCTAATCCTAGCTTAGCAGCTTTTTGGGTAGCTGCGATCGCTTCTTTAGTCGAGTTAGAGCCTGTCCCCGCTATGACCTTAGCTTTCCCTGCTACTGCTTTTTGCACTACTTGAAACAACTGATACTCCTCATCCCAAGTCA
Organism: Prochloraceae cyanobacterium; assembly: GCA_051439565.1. Classification (GTDB taxonomy): domain Bacteria; phylum Cyanobacteriota; class Cyanobacteriia; order Cyanobacteriales; family JBFRWL01; genus JBFRWL01. Next base: position 15,154 of record JBFRWL010000376.1, on the reverse strand, counting down.
GAGTAGGAGATTCCCCTGTAGTGCCGCAAACTATAATACTCTCATTTCCTTGAGAAGATACTAAATAGGCAGCTAACTCCTCGGCAACAGCATAATTGACACTGCCATCTTCGTCAAATGGCGTCACCATAGCGACGAGAGTTCTACCAAAATTAGGATCGGTCATTGATTATCGGTCATTATGTGAGTTGGTAATTGGGAAGAAAGTACTCCCTCAAACAGACATTGCTGAAGCTGAAGGTCTCAGGAGATTTTCCTTGACCAATAACTCAGCAATTTGTACTGCATTCAGTGCTGCTCCCTTGCGAATTTGGTCGCCGCTGAGCCATAATTCCAAACCACAAGGATGAGATAGATCCTGGCGAATTCTACCGACCAAAACGTCATCACCTCCTGTCGCTTCCACAGGCATGGGAAAGTAATTTGCCTGCCAATCTTCCACCAATTTTACTCCTGGCGAGCTGGAGAGAATTTCCCTAGCTAGGTTAACTTCAAAAGGCCTGGCAAATTCTAGGTTAATTGCTTCTGAATGGGCCCGCAGTACCGGAACTCGAACGCAAGTAGCGCTCACTGATAATTGCGGCTCATTAAATATCTTACGGGTCTCCTGGATCATTTTCATTTCTTCCTGACAATACCCCGCCTCGTTGAGAGGAGAATTGTGGGGAAATAAATTAAATGCTAGCGGGTAAGGAAATGCTTCTGTTGTGGGAGTCTTGTCGTTTAAAATTGCCTGCGCCTGAGTTTTCAACTCTGCCATTGCCTGAGCACCAGCACCGCTGGCAGATTGATAGGTAGCAACTACTATCCGTTTGACTGGCTGCATCCGATGTAAAGGCCAAATCGCGATCGCCATTAAAATTGTCGTACAGTTAGGATTAGCAATCACCCCTTGGTGATTGGCTGCTGCTTCTGGATTAATTTCTGGCACGATCAAGGGGACGTTAGGTTCCATGCGGAAGGCACTGGAATTATCAATCATTACTGCTCCGGTTGCAGTAATTGTTGCTGCCCACTGTTTCGACGTAGAACCACCAGCAGAAGCTAAAACTAAATCTATATCCTGAAAAGCATCCTCGCTAACTGGCTCTACTAATAGCTCTTTTCCTTTAAAAGTTAGAGTTTTACCTGCCGAACGAGGAGAAGCTAACAACTTTAATTGGGCTACCGGGAACTGGCGGCTTTCTAGCAGCTCGATTAATTCAGTTCCTACTGCTCCTGTTGCTCCGAGAATAGCGACGCGGACTTGACCAGACAAATTAATTTCCTCCGTTCGTTAGTTAATCATACATCTAAATAGCTTTTACCTCTGTTGTATCCATTTAAGCTTTTAAGATAGTTAATTTTTTTAGTTTAACTGTTCGGGGAAAAAAAATGCTCAAAATATTCAGTAGATAGCCAATTCAAAAAACGATCAGAGTAAGTGATACTATCCTCTAACGGTAGACCCTAAACAGTCAAGGTATGTCACATAAAGTCCACTCCCAATAGTTGATAAACAAGCAACAAACTCTTAAAAGATTCTTGACATACATAACCTTTGAGTATTGCTAATATATTTTGTGGTGATGAAACTACCCGACTGTATCGAAACGATAAGCTCAGATCGACAGCTCGGGGAAAGAGAAGGCTACTGGGTCGAAAAATCAACAGTACTCATGCTGGATGTAACTAAGATTATAGATAACTCCTTGGCAAACAGGGAGTCGGCGCAGGTAGTCAGTAACATAGTTAATTAGTCGTTTGAAGAAACATCAATGAAAATAACCCAGGAAAAGCTTCCTGCTAGCCAGATTGGTTTGGAAATAGAAATTTCTGCGGAAACCTCGCAAAAAACTTACGAGAAAGTGGTGCAGAACCTTGCTCGCACGGTTAATGTTCCTGGGTTTCGCAAAGGTAAAGTACCTCGCCAAATTTTGGTGCAGCGCTTAGGCTCGCAACGGATTAAGGCAGCAGCCTTAGAAGAAATTATTCAAAAAACTCTTGAGGAAGCGGTTAAGCAAGAATCTATAGACAGTCTGGGAAACTATCAGCTCCGTTCCAATTTTGACGAATTACTTGCGCAGTATAAACCAGGGGAAACCCTAACTTTTTCTGCCTCTGTGGATGTACCTCCCACTGTGGAACTAGGTGAGGAGTATAAAAACTTGAGTGTGAAAGCAGAGGAGACAACTTACGACCCAACCGAGGTCGATAAATTCTTGGAACAGCGTCGCCAAGAACAAGCAACCTTAGTCCCAGTAGAAGAACGTCCCGCTCAGATGGGCGATGTGGTAGTAGTAGATTACCAGGGTCGCTCTCCTGCTGCTGAAGGGGAAGAAGGAGAAGAAATCTCAGGAACTCAAGCCAAGGATTTCCAAGTAGAATTGGAAGAAGGACGGTTTATTGAAGGAATGGTGGAAGGGATAGTGGGGATGAGACCCGAGGAGACAAAAAAAGTTGCCGTTACTTTCCCAGAAGATTATCCCCGAGAGGATTTAGCCAACCAACCTGCTATTTTTACGATTAGCCTCAAGGAAATTAAGGAAAAAGAACTTCCAGAATTAGATGACGACTTCGCTCAGGAAGCAAGCGAATTCGAGACAATGGCTCAGTTTAGAGAGTCTTTAGAGACTCAATTTCAGGAAAAAGCGGAAAAAGAGACTAAAAATAGTATTAATGAAGCAATAATTAAGCAATTGGTGCAAGTGGCCTCTCTAGAACTCCCAGAAACAATGATTAAGGAAGAAGTAGACGCAATGCTCACCCAGACGGCAATGCAGATGCAACAGATGGGTATAGATGTTAATCAACTATTTACAGCAGAAAGCGTACCCCAGATGCGAGAGCGATCGCGTCCAGAAGCGATTGTCCGTCTCAAGCAAGACCGAATACTTAAAGAAATTGGTAAGCGAGAGTCACTGGAAGTAGAATCGGAGGCAATAGAAGCAAAAATCACAGAAATCCAAGAGCAATTGTCCGACCAACAGTTAGATCTCGATCGCTTGCAAACTCTGGTTCAAGAAGATTTGCTCAAGGAAAAAACCCTTGACTGGCTGAGGGAGCGGGCAAATGTTGAGCTAGTACCGAAAGGAACTTTAAGTGAGTCTCAAGACGAACAAGCTCAGCAAGAGGAAGAATCTGAAGCCACAGAAGCAGCCAATTCCGAATCTTCTGAAGGATAAATTAGCCTTGGCTCGGCTTGGGGGAGTAAAGTTTTGTAAAACTTTTTTCCCCATCTTCAGCTAGAGAGGCTGTCTAGTGATGATAAAATTACGGCATAATAGTCAACAGGAGAATAAAGATTAGAATTAAAAAACTAGTAGAAATTATTAGACATTCTTAACTGAGCTAAAGAATAAATTTAATTATGTTCCGATCGCAAGCCGCTAAATATCCAATTGTTAGTAGCAATTGTCCGCAAATGTCCTCCATCAACAACCAACCAGGGAGGAAGATTGAAAGTGTGGTGCCGATGGTAGTCGAACAGTCCGGTTTAGGAGAAAGGGCGTTCGACATTTACTCGCGACTGCTGCGAGAGAGAATCGTTTTTCTGGGAACTCCGATCGACGATAACGTTGCTGATTCGGTAGTTGCCCAGTTACTCTTCTTAGAAGCAGAAGATCCAGAAAAAGATATTCAGCTGTATATCAATTCCCCTGGAGGCTCAGTATATGCGGGGATGGCAATTTACGACACGATGCAGCAGATTCGCCCCGACGTAGTTACAATTTGTTACGGTTTAGCAGCTAGTATGGGAGCGTTTCTCCTCACTAGCGGGACCAAAGGCAAGCGCATGGCTTTACCTAGTGCGCGGATGATGATTCATCAACCTCTGGGAGGCGCTCAAGGGCAGGCAGTTGAGATTGAAATTCAAGCCAAAGAAATACTATACATCAAGAAAAAGTTAAACGAATTACTAGCTGCTCATACAGGTCAGCCTTTTGAGAGAATCTCTGCCGATACTGAGCGCGATTTCTATATGTCCTCAGCAGAGGCAGCTGAATACGGTCTGATCGATCAAGTTATCTCTCGGCAAACAACTACCCAACCAGCAGTTCCACTAACATCACTCAACTAAGAGGCTTCTTATGTCCAAATATGACTCCCATCTCAAATGTTCGTTTTGCGGCAAATCGCAGGAGCAGGTGCGAAAATTAATTGCTGGCCCTGGAGTATACATTTGCGATGAATGCGTCGAGCTGTGTAACGAAATTTTAGATGAGGAGCTAATCGATACACCAACTCCGGTTGCTCAGTCTTCATCTCGGCAAGAAGAACGCCTACCCAAACGCCAATCTAATTCAGAACGTCTTTCTTTAGGTCAAATTCCCAAGCCTAGAGAGATAAAAAAATACTTAGACGAATACGTAATTGGTCAAGAGGAAGCAAAAAAAGTCCTCTCAGTGGCAGTATACAACCATTACAAGCGTTTGAGTTGGGTACAGGCAAAAAATAACGGTCAAGAGGAAGCAGATGAGGTCATAGAGCTGCACAAGTCCAATATTCTCCTGGTGGGGCCAACAGGTTCTGGAAAGACACTACTAGCTCAAACCTTAGCTAAGATTCTCGACGTACCTTTTGCAGTAGCTGATGCTACCACCCTCACAGAAGCGGGATATGTAGGAGAAGATGTAGAGAATATCTTGTTAAGACTGCTCCAGGTATCGGACCTAGACGTAGAAGAAGCGCAACGGGGAATTATTTACATCGATGAAATCGATAAGGTAGCTCGTAAAAGTGAAAACCCCTCCATTACCCGTGATGTATCTGGAGAAGGAGTACAGCAAGCGCTGTTAAAAATGCTCGAAGGAACCGTTGCTAACGTACCACCTCAAGGAGGACGCAAGCATCCTTATCAAGATTGCATCCAGATTGATACTAGAAATATTCTCTTTATCTGCGGCGGTGCTTTTGTGGGTTTAGAGAAGGTGATAGAGCAACGCCTGGGCAAAAAATCGATTGGTTTTATCCAGCCAGGGGAAGTAGCTGTCAAAGAAAAACGGACAGCAGAAGTTATGCGGAACCTACAACCAGAGGATCTGGTTAAGTTTGGCATGATTCCTGAATTCGTCGGGCGCATCCCCGTGATTGCCGCCTTAGATCCTCTAGATGAAAAAGCGCTGATGTCCATTTTGACAGAACCGAAGAATGCGCTAGTTAAGCAGTATCAAAAGCTATTGAATATGGATAGCGTGCAACTGGAGTTTAAACCAGATGCAGTGCGGGCGATCGCTAGTGAAGCTTATCGGCGCAAAACAGGTGCTAGAGCGCTGCGAGGAATTGTCGAAGAAATAATGTTAGATATAATGTACGAATTGCCCTCTCGCAAAGACTTGCGCCGCTGCTCGATTACTAAAGAAATGGTCGAGAATCGCTCTACTGCAGATCTGCTAGTGCATCCATCTTCTCTACCCAAGCAAGAATCTGCTTAACCAACATCACTCAGTTGTTAGCGATCGCACAACTGTTTCCTAGGAAAAAAAATGGCTACAGTCAACGTTCGCGGTATCGAACATTACTACGAGTGGATCTCTCAGAATCGAAGTCCTGGCACTAAACCAGTAATGGTATTTATCCACGGCTGGGGCGGATCCTCCAGATATTGGCATCCTACGGCTTTAGCGCTGAGCGATCGCTTTGATTGCTTGCTTTACGACCTGCGGGGTTTTGGTCGCTCTTTGCTCTCAGCTAAACAAACCAGTCCTGTCGGATACGAACTAGAAGAATACGCTCGAGACTTAGCGTCTCTTTTAGATGCTTTAGAAATAGAATCTGCTTGCCTTAATGCTCATTCGATGGGGGCTTCAATAGCAACGTTTTTTGTTAATTTTTACCCTCAAAGAGCAGAGCGAGTTATTCTCAACTGTAACGGTATTTTTGAATACGACGAAAAAGCCTTCGCTACCTTTTACAAGTTTGGCAAATATGTAGTCCAGTTTCGTTATAAGTGGTTTTTAAACATTCCCTGGGCTGACAGTTTGTTTATGGCGCGGTTCCTAAATCGTTCGATCGCCAGGGAACAAAAAAGAGCCTTTTTAGAAGATTTCCTGTTAGCTGATTTTGAAGCGGCTTTAGGGACTATTTATACCAGTGTGAGCAAAAAAGCAGTAGAGATAATGCCCCAAGAATTTGCTCGCATTCAAGTCCCGACCTTATTGATTTCTGGAGAAAAGGACAAAATTATTCCTGCCGAAATGGGTCGTCAGGCTGCGGCTTTGAATGAAAATATAGAATATGAGGAAATAGCAAGAACAGCTCATTTTCCCATGTTAGAGGATAGCGAAACCTACTTGGCGCGAGTGCGTGGGTTTTTAGGGGTTAGTAGCGCGGTTAAAGTTTAAAGATTACTCTTTGTGCAACAGACTCTGATAGAGTAAGGAGCGTAAAAGTGCAGAGGAGTGAAGTAGTGAATAAGCTATCTTTATTTTTACTTTCTAGTCCAACTCTAGCCTCTATGCTGCTGATGCTACTTACTGATAAACCTGCTCAAGCAGTAGAATTAGATCGATCGACAAGATTTGAAAAAGTAGAAAAGGCACCCAAAGCTAATCTAACTTGCTCTCAGAACAACTGTACGGGAAATGCCAGTCTAGCTAGTTTTACCGATATTTTTGTTAAAGAAACTGGGAAGGATAACCTCTCTGAAAAATTCCCTAATCTCGAACGAACTCCTGAAGGAGATCTAATCCTTGAGTTTACAGAAGAAGAAAGCAATAGTGCTATAGCCTTGTTTGGCTGCGACTGCGTCAAGTCCATTAATGCACTGCGCCAAATACGGGGCATATCGATAGGGGTAGAAGGAAACAAAATCTTACCAGGTCCTGTTATCAAACCTTGCAACCAACGAGCACCAGAGATAGATAAGTGACTGACGCGGTGACAATTGCCTAGTCTAGATAGGGTCAAGGACTTATTGGATTTTGTCACCCACAACAAATATGAATGTAATAAGGTGATATTACTTTTGGCTATTTCTGCGCTGGTTCAGTTTCAACAAAATTTCCTGGTGAGCAGCACGAGAAATCGGATAAAAATAACTCAAGATCAAACCGAGAACTAAACTCAAAATTGTCATCGGTCCAATGATCACGCGGATTGCCCACAGAGCAGAATTAGGTTGAGTTGGAGGCGTAGCTCCTGCCACTTTCGAGATAAATCCTGCCCACTCTAGTATTTGACCTACTAGGAAAAGTGCCATTGCTACGCCCAATTTTTGGAGCTGTACCACAAACCCATAATAAATTCCCTCTCGCCGCTGCCCAGTCTTGAGTTCGTCATTATCCACCACATCTGGCAGCATTGACCAAGGTACAAGATAAGCAGTGGAAACTCCTATGCCAGCCATCACCGCCAAAATATACATCAAACCTATTTGTCCCGGCTGCAGGAGAAACAGTCCTGCTGAGGCGCAAATTGTCATGGGAATTCCCATGCAGTAAATGACTTTTTTCTCCACTCGGCGACTCAGAGTGCCCCAAACAAACATCATGCTTAGGGCAGTTCCCTGAACGGCAATAGCCATCTGGGTAAAGTGGTATTCCGGCAGTTTCATCCAATCAATGACAAAGTAAGGTAGGATAGCCGCTGTTACCTGTACTCCTAACCAGGAGCAAAGATAGATACCAATCAGATACAGAAACGGACGATTACTTAAGGCGACTTTCAACTGCTGCCAAATTGTTTGATGTTGCTGCCGCTCAATTGGAGATGCCTGTGTTTGAAGTAATTGGTAATGTCTGTAGGTTCCCCAAACAGATAAATAAACGGCAGCAATAGCTAATCCACTACAAACTGCCCCCAGGATGAGATACTGTTTTGAGGGTGATGGGACAAGCCCAAAAATTACTTGAGCTACTATTAACGAAAAGATACTCCCAGCAATACTGAAGCCAGACTTAAAGCTGATTAAACTAGTACGTTCATCGTAGCCTGAAGTTAGTTCAGCAGCCAGAGCATTGAAAGGTAGCAGAACTGCTGTAAAGGCAGTGTAAAACGCAATAGCAATAGTGCTGTAGTAGACAAACAGAATCCACTGATTCGTAGTCGGCAAAACCAGCCATTGCAAGAAAAAGCAAAGCCCCAAGGGAAAAGCACCATAAAGCATCCAGGGATAGCGCCTACCGAGGGGAGAACGAGTCCGGTCACTCAGCCAACCAATCAGTGGATCGTTCAGCGCATCCCAAGCTTTAGCTAACAATATGATAATACCTGCTTGGCTGGGATTTAGCCCAGCTATATTCGTCAAAAAAAACAAGAAGAAAAAAACGAGAATGTTACCAGGAATTGCTCCTGCTAGCTCTCCTACTCCATAGCTAATTTTGGTTTTCCAGGAAAGCTGTTCGGTCTGAGGTAAATCAATGCCAGAACGATCAAAATTCTTCATTTATCGAAGATGAAACTTACGAGAGAGTGTATCATTGAGATCGATCGCCTTGTTGTATCTCAACTTCCCCTTCTCTGTAACAGTGAGCTTAATCAACAGTTCTGGAAGCCTTAAACTCGCAGCCTATGACATTAAAATCTTCAGCGTAGCTAAGATGATAATTACTATTACAATAAATCAAGAGGGGAACGAAACCTAACTACTTTTATTTGTTTGGCAATTGTAGAGGTAAATGTGTTCTTTAAGTGGAGAGTGTTTTCGTAACCCTACTGAGAAGGGAACCATAACAAAAAAAGGAAAAGTAATAACCTGTAATGCGAAAAACTTCATCGACTCCAATTCCACCCACTGCAAGTACACAAGCTCTTGTCGAACTAATTAAGTATTATCGCGAGCTAGTTAATTACCATCGGCAATCATTGGCACTGGCTCACGAAAAACTGATTCAACTCGAAGTGTTTCTCAGTAGCGAACTCCCTCATGAGATAGAAGCAAGAATTTCTGATTTTCCCGAACTTCCTACAAAATTGAAGGCGATTCTCGAATCTGACTTTGACACCAACGGGTCAGAATCTACTACACTCACTCAAAATCTTGCTCCTAATCAGGTAGAGTTAAGCCCAGCAGAAATTGCTCCTGAAACGGAGAAGCCAAAGCTCAAGCCCAAGAAAACTGTTAGTCCAGTTTCAACTCGGTTTGATTCTAAATTTCCGCCATCGACGAGAATGGCACAGCATGGTGGTACATTAACGGGTTCGACTGCTGCTGCTCTCCAAGAGAATGCTGGAAAAGCGATGAAAGCCAGAGATATCTTTGATTGGATTTATCCCGATGGGTTGCCAGACTTACAACGGAAAAAGATCTCTAACTCCATTGTTAAAATCCTTTTTGAAGGCCTCAAACGTGGTAAATGGAAACGAGTAGGGCAAGGTTTATATGTTAGCCTTAAAACCAAAGAACCTACCGTTGAGTCTCTCGAAAAACCAGCGACCAGCAACAGGAGTGCGAAGAAATCTTCTGGGAGCAAAAAGAAAAAATCTACTGTTACTGGCAAAGCTTCAGAAGTAGTTGCCACTAAAGATATAACCAAATCTCTAGAAGCGAAAAACCCAAAAGCCAAAAACAAAGTGGAGGTTTATGGCAATCTTGTGGAAGCGATCGTACAAGCCTTAAAGCAAAATACTCCTAACAAGATGAATGTCAGTCAAATCTTAGATTGGATTTATCCTGAAGGGTTGAGCGCCCAAGAGAGCAAAATTGTTCGGCAGAAAATCAGCGAGCGATTAAGCCGCTATAAGAAATATAAAGGATGGGATAGCGTGGGTAAAGGTTTCTATGTTTGGTTGGGAAGCTGAGCCACATTACAACTCGCAAGCGGTTAAATTAATTTAGTGAAAGGCATTCCTAAATTAATCCAGTATCATTAAGTTAATCAACACTAACAGCCAAATGGGCAGCGCTCTGTTTTGTTCGTTTTCGGCAGCTTGTTTTGAGATGAAAAATGTTTGCAATTTTTTGCAAACTTTCCCCCAATACTCAACACTCTACTCTTTGTCCCTCGAATTATATAGGGTTTCCAAATGATTCGTGAACAGTCAAAGCTCTGAAAGGCTTATTGAGACAATTTTCAGTTTACATCTTAAATGGAAACACTATATTATAAAAAAGTTTGGCAAGAGAGCTAATCAGTTTTTGCTAGTATTTGATGAAAAGTTTGTTCTATTAATCCTGCTTCGAGTTTGGGATGGGGAGCCAAGTCACTGAAGACAAAAACCAGAAGGAGAATAGTTAGCATCCTCGAGCAAGTAGAAATCCAAGAAATTGATTGAAACATAATTATCTTGATGAAAAAGTAGTACCTAGAAGTCTTCGCTTAAGCTTGTAACTAAAGCTAAGTAAGAAGATGTATTTATTTAGTCAACGGGGTTTCATTTATTAACCAAAAGTCAACGGTTTGAGATTTAAGCTGTCTCAAAAATTGAGCAGGTTCCCTAATTACAATTGCCTATTTTATCTCTCGATTTAATTAAAAATAAACAAATATTAGGTTTAAATATAATATAAACCGAAAGGCAATTTGCATCATTGGTTAAATAGCTGAAAACATATCTGGCGTTAATACAATCTTCAGTAATTTAGGCTAATGAATTAAAACTAGATACCACACTACCTAAAAAATATTTAAATGTTTTGAGCAACTTCTAATGTGTGAAAAACTATCCTACACTCTTGATGATTTTTAGTTTCTAATTAATTGTTCGTAGAATGGGTAGAGGGATAGCGAAACCCATCTATTGGTTGCTGATGTTTGGGTTTCATCGTTTAATCCAACCTACAAGATATTCTCTGTTTATTTAAGATTGCGACAATTCAATTAGGAAATACTCTTTGGCAAGAGGTCTATTCTTCAAGACCGATGTCCGGTAACGATGTAAGATACTCTTTGAGCAATATTGGTAGCGTGATCAGCCATTCTTTCTAGATGGCGAATTAATAACCCTAATAGTAAAATAGGCTCTACTACACCTTTAATATCTCGCTGATAAGCTAAGGTTTGATAGAGTCGCTTGTAGGCATCATCTACGGTATCGTCCAACCGCTTGACCTTTGCTCCCGCTGTAGCGTCTAAATCTGCTAGCGCTACCAGGCTAGTTGCCAGCATAAGCTGAGCGTGATTGGACATGATCTCAATTTCTTTCATGCATGGATGAGGCGGGTAAGAAACAAGCTTAACTGCAATTTCTGTGATATCTTGTGCGTAGTCGCCAATACGTTCTAAATCTCGCACTAACTGCATAAAGGCACTCAAAAGGCGCAAATCTTCGGCAACAGGCGCTTGCTTGGTTATTAAACTAACGCAATCTATTTCAATTTGCCGATAGTAGCGATCGATTTGCTTCTCTAGTGGAAGAATTTGCTGGGCACCATCTAAGTCTTGGGCGAATAAACATTGATGGCTGAGACGAAAGGATTCTTCAACTAAAGCACCCATGCGCATAACGTCCTGTTCTAAGCGCAGAATGCTGCGGCGAAAGGAATTTTTAGGAGAACCCTTATTTTCAGAAAATAGCACGATCGGAAAATGTTTGTTGAGAACCACTAGCTATAAACTCCTTGATCGAGTTACCGACTTAAAGCGGGAAACGCGTCTTTAGGCTAGGTTTTAGGTAGTAGATGGTAAGTGAATAAGAGAAAATTATCCTAAAACTTAATACCTAAAATCTAACACCTAACACCTTCTCACCGCCAAAATGTCTCAGCTTGAGTTGATAGCTATAAATCGATCGCGTCGGTAACAAACTATACTCCCAAGTCGTGATATTTACTTATGTCTCCCTACTGATGGCTTTCGATAGTCATGTTTTTGAACCTTACGTCAAAGGAGCAAGTAACTATTTAGCCAAACGTCATATCACGCTGTCGGTTGGATATTTGGGTTGATGCGAAAGAAATTCGTTGGATCGTATTTGTTTTTCAATTCCACCAATCGTGCATAAGTCTCATCACGATATGCCAACATCACGGCATCTTGTTCTACTAGGTTGTTGACGTACCGCCCGCCAGACGAAAACGGATGCGTGAGAGCAAAAAACTTACGCGTCCACTCAATATTCTTTTCTGTTTCTGCCGGTTCAGTCCATCCCGAAATTGCTACGCAGTCGTATCGGGCATCGCGGTAGCTAAAGGCAGTAGCATCTTTACTGACACGGTTTGTAGCATTGCCCAATTGCTGGAAAGCTATTGCTGACAACGGAGACGGAACAGTGGCGAAGTGGTCAACTAAGACATCGATTAGCTCTGGGCTAATGTCCTTGATAAAATTATCTTTGCAGTAATAGTGACGACCACGTGGGAAACCATCATCTAGCATGGTCTGTAACTCTGTGTAGGGCATAGGAGCAATCAAATCTACCACTGGCGGAGCAAATTCTCTGACAGGGCGCAAGACTTCCTCGCCTTTCTCAATAGGGCCATTGTAACAGACAGCAATGGTGACTAGAGGAGAGCCTTCGGCCGAGGTGTGCAAATCGACCATAGTATTAACTTCATCGGGAATATTGCTAGAGAAGTCGTGATAAAGTTTTAAGGCTTCCTTGGCTCTCTCGAAGGAATAGCTCGCTATGCCCGCAAGCACTATGGGACCGACAGGATGCAATTGGAACTCAAAGGAAGTGACAATTCCAAAGTTGCCGCCGCCACCTCGTATACCCCAAAACAAGTCGGCGTTCTCAGTGGCACTAGCGGTCAAAAATTTGCCATCTGCAGTTACAAGATCGACGGAAAGTAAATTATCACATGCTAGTCCGTACTTGCTTGCTAGCCATCCTATACCACCGCCCAAGGTGAGTCCTCCGACTCCAGTATCCGAGTTGGTTCCTCCAGTGGTCGCCAGACCAAACACCTGGGTCTCGCGATCGAAGTCCCGCCATCGAGTGCCTCCTCCAGCGCGGGCAGTTCGCGCAGTGGGATCGACGCGCACGCTATTGATCAAAGACAGATCGATCGTTAGTCCGCCGTCGCATAAAGCATTCCCTGCCGGGCTGTGGTCGCCGCCACGTACGGAAACGAGTAGGTTATGGGTGCGGGCGAATTTGACGCAGGCAATCACATCAGCAACGCCAGTACAGCGAGCAATTAACGCTGGTCTTTTGTCGATCCCGCCGTTCCAAAGTTGACGGGCATGGTGGTAGCCGTCATCATCAGGAAGGAGTAATTGTCCGCTTAAGCTTGCCTTGAATTCTTCCAGCGTTGCTTTTTTAAGGAGCAGATCGCTGCCCGTGGACGTGATCGCTTGTAGTTCCTCCATGATTTTTCTCCTTTTTTTGTTCCTCTTCTACTTCAGTAGCGATCTTGGCAGCGAAATGCTTGGCGTCAAAAACTGACAAGTCTGATTGTTGCTTTAATCTTTGGTAGCGCCAGGCAAACGTCAAACAGTCCCGTCCGATGCCCAATAGATGTCATTAGAGCGATCGCTCCATGGTTGAGTATATCAAGCATCATCCCAGCAAAATTTTCTGCTTTAATTGTGTCGAATGACTGTGCCGTCGTCATTTTTACGCGACTCCTATTGCCCTATAAATTTAGACTATCATGATTACTGACCCTTCCATTTTGGATTCTTGGATTGCCGATTTTGGATTAAAAAAACACAAACCTCTGGCTTTCAAGCAGGGTAAAATCCAAAATCGAGTTGCCTCCTAACTATTACTCACCAGTTAGGTTTTTTCTTTATATGCAGGGGCTCCGTTTTTGTGATAATTATTCATAAATTTGCTTGCTAGATGAATTCTTTTTTCTCGCCTTCGCAAAAGTTTCTGATTACTTGGTTGCTAATTCTAGTAACGGGGTGGCTAAGTGTAAAAACTTTTAGCTATTTCGGCGAATTAATTAGTATTTTATTAACGGCAGCTTTAGTTGCCTTTTTACTTAACTACGCAGTAGTAGCACTCAAACATTTATTACCTCGTACTATAGCAGCAGTTTTTGTATATTTAGGCGCTGCCGTTCTCTTTGTCTTTCTTGTTCTTACTTTATTGCCGCTTGTATTTGACCAAGGACGACAATTGCTCGCTCGCTTGCCAGATTTAATCGCACGAGGTAGGCAGGAATTGCTCGATTTTCAAACTTGGAGTGTGGAGCATAATTTGCCTTTTGATGTACAATTTTTAACTCCTCAACTGTTAGCTAGAATTCAGGAACAAGCAGAAGCTATTACTTCAAAAAGCTTGGATATTGTCCTGATAACTTTTAATTGGCTTTTGGATTTAATTTTAATTCTGGTTATCTCTTTTTATATGCTTGTCGATAGCGAGAGAATCTGGAAAACTATCACCTGTTTTTTTGTCCCGAGAGTGCAACAAGAGTTAACTAGAACACTTCAGAAAAACTTACAAAGATTTTTCACCGGACAAATCTTGCTAGGCTTGTTTATGGCAACCAGCTTAGCTATTACATTTTACTTCTTAAAAGTGCCTTTTTTTCTGTTATTTTCTGTTTTTATTGGCTTGATGGAAATAATTCCCTTTATCGGGGCTACCTTAGGAATAGGTAGTGTGGTTATAGTAGTATCTTTTATTGACTGGTGGTTGGCTTTACAGATGTTAGTTTTGTCAGTAACAATACAACAAGTGAAGGACAATTTGCTAGCTCCCAAAATTTTGGGTAATTTAACTGGATTATCGCCATTAATTATTTTTGTCTGTTTGTTATTAGGAGCAAAAATAGCAGGTTTATTAGGGGTTATTTTAGCAATCCCTTTAACTGGTGTAGCCAAAAGTTTAGTAGAAATTATTGGCGATCCGACTTTACCTCCTCAAACAGGAGCATTTTTTCAGAATCCCCTCAAAAAAAGCTCAACTCAACCAGCATTATCTCCAGCTGCTCCAGTTTCAGAGGGCGATCGCTAGATTGGGGGAGTGTGGGGAGTGTGGGAAGTAGGGGAGAAACACCCCTAACACCTAACACCTGACAACAAACAGCTAACAGCTATCTGTTTAATTGTTTTCCATCCAAGTAAAACATTTTTGCATTTGTTCTTTCATGCTTTGCTGATCGGCGTGGTAACGACGACCGTGACCAAGAAGTACCCATTCAAAATTGTGCAACCTCCAAGCTTATTTGTCTCGAATTCAAGATACTTAACGTCAAGTCCGATCCAGTTGTTGACATCCTCCCCGCCTATTCAGATAGACGGGGATTCCCAATTCTAACTAACCCGAGCTAGCTATTTGAGCAGGTTCGTGCTTCACTGAGCGCTCCAACGAGCCCTCTCCACAGGCTAAGACGGCA
>JBFRWL010000375.1:0-3376 GCA_051439565.1 Prochloraceae cyanobacterium | reverse complement strand
GCTGGTCTCGTGGGCTCGGATATGTGTATAAGAGACAGAGTGAGTACTGCTCCTGCTTCCCGAAATTTCCTTCAGGCTTTAAGTAAAAATTATAGGAAACCTAGATTAATTGCTGAAATAAAAAAAGCTTCCCCTAGTAAAGGCGTAATTCGTACCGATTTCGATGCTATTGCGATCGCTCAAGCCTACGAACGTGGCGGTGCTGCCTGTCTCTCGGTACTAACCGATAGCAAATTTTTCCAAGGCAGCTTTGAAAATCTGCGGAGGATTAGAAAACAAGTAAGATTGCCCTTACTGTGCAAGGAGTTTATTGTTGACCCTTATCAAATTTATCTAGCACGGGTTAATGGTGCAGATGCAGTGTTATTAATTGCTGCCATTTTATCCGATCGAGAAATTGCCAAGCTGCTTCAACTTACAAGAGAGTTAGGCATGACCGCACTTATCGAAGTACATACTGTAGAAGAGATCGATCGCGTATTGACTCTACCCCTGGTGCAATTAGTTGGTATTAACAACCGCAATCTTCAAGACTTTAGCGTCAATCTCGAAACGACCCAATATCTATTAAGTAGACGTTGGGGAAAAATAAACTGCCGAGGAATAACTATCGTTAGTGAGTCTGGTTTGTACACCGCCGCCGATTTGGCTTTTGTAGCTGAGGCGGGAGCAGACGCAGTGCTAGTGGGAGAGTCCCTGGTCAAACAACCCAACGTTGAACAGGCTGTCCAGTATTTATTGCATCCCAGACAAGAGGCTCTAGTTTAATTGCACATTACTGTTGATCTATTCCCTCATTCTTCATCTTGCATCCCTAATTATGACTACTATCTCGCAAAAGTTTACCTCTTTACGTCAAAACAACCAGCGTGCCCTAATTCCCTTTGTAACTGCTGGCGATCCCGATCTCGATCTCACTGCCGAAGCTCTTAGAGTTCTCGATGCTAAAGGTGCCGATTTAATCGAACTAGGAGTTCCCTACTCCGATCCCCTAGCTGATGGACCGGTAATTCAAGCCGCAGCAACCCGTGCTCTCAAACAAGGAACGCGCCTAGCTAGCGTTTTAGAAATGGCTCAATCTATAACTCGTAGCCTGAGATCGCCCTTGATTCTTTTTACCTACTACAACCCAATCCTCAATTTGGGCATTAAAATTTTTCTGCAACAACTTGTTACTGCGGGCATCAAAGGTTTGGTCGTCCCCGATCTACCTGTAGAAGAAGCCAGTGAGTTACTACAACAAGCTGATACAGCAGGAATTGAAGTCATTTTGTTAGTCACTCCGACTAGTCCCAAACAGCGGATCAAAGCGATTGCCGATCGATCTCGTGGCTTTATTTATCTAGTCAGTGTCACCGGTGTTACTGGAATGCGTTCTCAAATCCAAACAGGAGTCAAGGATGTCATCACAGAGATTCGCAGCGTTACTAATAAGCCAATTGGAGTTGGTTTTGGGATTTCCACTCCCGAACAAGCTCGACAAGTAATAGATTGGGGTGCAGATGCGGTTATTGTTGGCAGTGCCTTTGTACAACGTTTAGCAGAAGGTACTCCCTATCGCAGACTGCGAGCAGTTCGAGATTTTTGTAGTGAATTGAAAACAGCAATTTCATGAGTCTCTCGACTTCTAACAAACTCCTTACAAGCAACCTAATTATTCACCATTCAGGAAATTTTTATGTTAGCAGACAGTAAAACTATTCAACTTTCAAATCCATCTCTCTCTCAGCAACCCGATTCCCTAGGTCGCTTTGGTCAATTTGGGGGCAAATACGTCCCCGAAACTTTGATGGCAGCTTTAAGTGAGTTAGAAACTGCCTTAGCAAAATACCGAAACGAACCACAGTTTCAACAAGAATTTCAGGATTTATTGCGAAATTATGTTGGACGACCAACTCCACTTTACTATGCCGAACGTCTGAGTCAATATTATGCTCGACCTGATGGCACGGGTCCACAAATTTACCTCAAACGTGAAGATTTAAACCATACAGGAGCACATAAAATTAACAACGCTCTCGGACAAGTGCTTCTAGCCAAGCGTATGGGCAAACAACGCATCATCGCTGAGACCGGAGCAGGACAACATGGTGTAGCCACTGCTACTGTTTGCGCCCGTTTTGGTTTAGAGTGCGTCATTTACATGGGCATCCACGATATGGAACGACAAGCCCTCAATGTATTTCGTATGCGTCTGATGGGGGCAGAAGTCCGTCCCGTAGAATCAGGAACAGGAACTTTAAAAGATGCTACCAGTGAGGCAATTCGAGATTGGGTAACTAATGTCGAGACAACCCACTACATTTTAGGTTCAGTTGCTGGGCCTCATCCCTATCCGATGATGGTGCGGGACTTCCAAGCGATAATCGGTCAGGAAACTCGCGCCCAATCTCAGGAACAATGGGGAGGACTACCAGATATTCTCCTGGCCTGTGTGGGTGGTGGTTCCAATGCCATGGGATTATTCCACGACTTTATCAACCAACCTTCAGTACGTCTGATTGGTATTGAAGCTGCTGGGGAGGGGGTTGATACCGCTAAACATGCAGCAACCTTAACCAAAGGTCGAGTTGGAGTTTTGCATGGTGCGATGAGTTACGTACTACAGGATGAAGAGGGTCAAATTGTCGAGGCACATTCTGTCAGTGCAGGACTAGACTACCCTGGTGTCGGGCCAGAACACAGTTATTTACAAGCTAGCGAGCGTGCTGAATACTACAGCGTAACTGACCAGCAAGCTTTGGCTGCTTTTCAACTGCTCTCACAATTAGAGGGAATTATTCCTGCCTTGGAAACCTCTCATGCGATCGCCTATCTCGAAACTCTCTGCCCTCAACTGACTGGCAGTCCCCGCATTATCATTTGCTGTTCGGGACGGGGCGACAAAGATGTTCATACCGGTGCCCAATTTTTGAACGCTACTTAAATTTTGCTCTCAATTAAGCTGGTTCACATTTAACTTGCATAATTCCGACCCTCGATCTCTATATATTTTGGAAACGTTCTGTCAAACTCGATGCCGATCAGCTTATTTATTTAATGTGAGCTTTCACCATTACGCCTTCAAGGGTGAAATAGGAAAATATGTACAAAGAACAAGAAAACAACTATCGCAATCTAATCTTTAGTTTATTGACCTTTCCTCAGCGAGCCGAGTTGATTTTGGACTCCAATCAACAGCTAATTGACGCTGGATTGATCCAGATGATGGAACAAGTGGCAACAAATATGACAACCAATAGTTCGACTGAAGCGGCTTCTTTTTTACGGAATTTAGCAGCTCAACTGAGGGTGAACTATGTAACAGCTAAAGGTTCTGAGTCTTCCAAACCTCTTCATCAATTGGTTGTTCTGGCAATTGCCACAGCTTTTTCAG
>JBFRWL010000374.1:0-3582 GCA_051439565.1 Prochloraceae cyanobacterium | reverse complement strand
TGGGCTAAAGCTGATGGTAGTTTGGACGAACAGGAAAAAATGCAGCTAGAAATCTTACTCCAAGAAGGTTCGCTGCCTGAAGAAATGACTCTCGACCAGTTATTGACCGAACCGATCGATTTGTTTGAGGAAATTGCCAAGATTACTTCCCCACAAGAGCGGGAAATAACCTACTATGCTGCTTACACCATCGCTAACGCCAACGCCGAGTATCATCCTGAAGAGGCAAAAGCGCTTCAGCAAATTCTGAGTGCTTTTAACCTTCCCCAAGAGAAAGTCGAGCAATTAAACCGTTTGGTCAACGAAAGTTACAATATTCGGGGCGATGGCAAAATTCAGCCCCTTGAAGATCCCAAACAACGAGCTGAGGCGATCGACAAAAAAATCTTGAGATGTTCTACGGCGACAGCAGTTTTGGGAGGGTTTCCCTCTCCTGTTTTCAGCACCTACACTCAGGCAGCGGCTTTAGGGTTACAAAATACCTTAGTCTCAGAAATTGCGGGTTTGTGGGGTTACCCCAAATTTCCGGTCAAACCACTGTTTGAAAAAATGGTTGGCAGTCTGAGTTTAGTCTCTGCCTGGTTAACAGCTCTAGATTTGGCAAAATTGGTACCGAAATGGGGCAGTAGAATTGGTGCAGCTGATGCGTTTGTAGCAACTTGGGCGATGGGTAAAACTGCCAATTCCTATTTTGAAAGCGGACAGGAACTAACGCCAGTCGCCCTCCGCCAAATCTTTAAGCAGGCAAAGAAAGAGGGAGAAGCTGTTTATCGACACAATCAAGTGGCGCTAGCTCAACAGCAGCAAACTCACAAGGCAGAGATTGAGTCTCTAACCGAACAACTCAAAGCTAAGAAATTGACTTTGAAAGAGTACCAGAAAGAAATTCAGCAGCTTCTAGTTATGGTCAAGCAGCTCGGTTAGTAGGTACTGATATTTTTATGGCTATTCCGATTTGGCATAGCCATTTTTATTTTCTTGAAGAACGCTCTGTCTCAAAAGATGGATGCGATTAGAGTAACTCCTGAGTATTTCCAGAGCAAAAATAGGCGTTTGCTCAACAGCAAAGAGAAAATGCTCTCGATCGAGGAAAGCTATTAAGCAATTAGTTTTAGCTCTAGCTGTAGAAGCTCTTTTATGTTCCGGCTGAACTAATGCACTCTGACCAAAAACATCACCTGTTTCGAGCGTTTCTATCACTTTTCCTTTAATCGAAATCTCAACCTCTCCTTCAACGATGCCGTACACCAAATCACCAGGTTCTCCTTGTTCAAAAATGACTGCACCAGCTAAGAAATTCTTAGGAGAAGGTGTTTTTTGATAAATTTGTACTGTTCTTACTGGTTGCAATAGCTCTTGTTTACTATTCATAATTTAAGACCCCACTTTAACCATTAGTCCACAAAGTTGTACCTTTAAGCTACAAGTTAACCACAGCTTAGCTCTTTATTAATTTAATCTTAACCTTTAATTAATCATGGAGAAGTATGGGGATAGCAGGATAAATACCTAACACCTATCTTCACCAAGTAGTTTGCTTTCCAGACCCTAATATCTTAGTGAAGAAATTAATGCTTCAGCTCTTTGGTTAGCCAAGGGTTTGGCAAACAAATATCCTTGTCCATATTCACAATTTAATTCTCTGAGTAAGACTAATTGATTGCTGGTTTCTACGCCTTCGGCAATGACATCCATGCCTAAATTGTTAGCTAGATTCACAATAGTTCGCGTTACCTCTAATTTTTCCCGATCTTTCTCTATATCTCTCAGGAAAAAAACGTCAATTTTTAACGTATCAATTGGTAACTCATACAGATAGCTCAAACAGGAGTAGCCAGTGCCAAAATCATCCATTGAGATTCTAATGCCAATAGCTTTCAATTTCTCAAGAATCAAACTAGCATGGTCGAGGTTTTTGATAATTGCACTCTCGGTAATCTCTAGTTTTAAATATTTAGGTTCTAGTTCTGTTTCCTCTAAGATTTGCAGAATTTGAGCGGTAAAATCAGAGATTAAAAACTGAATCGCTGAGATATTGACGCTAATAGTTAAAGGGTAATGGATTTTGTGTTGCGCTTGCCATTGACGTATCTGATGACAAGCAGTACGCAATACCCACCAATCGATCGAGGCAATCATTCCCGTTTCTTCAGCTACGGGAATAAATTCTGCCGGACAAACCAAACCTTTTTCTGGATGTTGCCAGCGTATCAGTACTTCAAAGCCATTAATTTTACCGCTCTCCAAGGCGATAATAGGTTGATAAAAAACATCAAATTGCTTCTGCTCGATCGCTCGTCGCAACTCCTGTTCTAACTGCAAGCGTTTCAAGGCTTCTAAATGCATATCGGACTCGAAGACTATATGACGTGCCTTACCCCGCGCTTTAGCTTGATACATGGCAATATCTGCATCTCGCAAGAAGTCTTTAAAGTTATCGTAACCTTGTTGACTCAAGGCAATGCCGATGCTAGCGCTAACTAACACCTCATGTCCATCTAAATTTAAAGGCTTAGCTAGTTCCTGTTGAATGCGATCGGCAATAGCAGTTGCATCGCTGACATCCTTGATTTGTTTGAGGAGAATAGCAAATTCATCTCCACCTAATCGCGCAATGAAATCTCCCTCTCTCAGACAAGCTTCAGCTTTGTTACCAATGGCAATCAACAACTGGTCTCCAGCTTGATGACCTAAACTGTCATTGATCAGTTTGAAGCCATCTAGATCGAGAAACAGTACTGCAAACAAGTAATCTTCATCTTCTTTAGTTAGTTGAATTAACTTTTCTAATTCCTCGTGGAAAGAGGTACGATTAGGCAACTGGGTTAGTTTATCGTGCTTTGCTTCATAACGCAGTTGTTCTTCAGCCAACCAAGATTGGGTAATATCAGTTTGAGAACCAGCTATGCGATAAGCTTTTCCTCGTTCGTCTCGAACTGTAATCGCGCGACAAAGTATCCAGCGATAACTACCATCTCTATGAAGCATGGGATAGCTGATTTCTAAGTGGGAAGTCTTGTTATTGAGATGGTCATTAATGGCTCGATCGAGTCGATCGAGATAGTCAGGATGCACCCGAGAAAACCATTCTTCCACACAACTACCAATTTCGGAGTCTTGATAGCCGAGTAGATATTTCCAACGAGGCGAAAAATAGATCTGCTGAGAAAGCAGATTCCAATCCCACAATCCATCATTAGCAGCACGAGAAGCTAGAGCATACCGTTCCTCACTTTCTCGTAATGCTTTTTCGGCTAGTTGTTTTTCTGTGATATCTTTAGCAACGCAAACTATTCCTTGGGGTTCTTGTTCGTCATTAAGAATATAAGAACTCGAAAAAGCAACGGGGATAATCTTTTCTTCTTTAGTTAAATAAGTTGTCTCGCAACTGCCTAGAAAATAACTAAAATTAAAATTATTAGGCTGAAATGCCAAGGATTTATCTGGCAAGATTAATTGAATACTCTTGTTAATCAATTCCTGTTCTTGATATCCGAGAAGCTGAAGAGTAGCTTGATTTACTTTCTGGATTTTTCCTTCGAGATCGATAACAATCAAACTATCAATCATTGAGTCAAGAAT
>JBFRWL010000373.1:0-4300 GCA_051439565.1 Prochloraceae cyanobacterium | reverse complement strand
TTTCATTCCCGTGTAACTGTCGCACTTTGTTCAATTTTCAATGAGTGGATTAAAGATCAAGGAGAAATTGGTATTGAATGGGCGGTAATCCTCAAACGCAAAGGTCAAGATTGGGTTCCGATTCCCGATTTACTTTATATTTCTTACGAAAAACTTCCCCAAGAAAGATTTGAAGATGAAGCTTGTCCTATTCCCCCAGAATTAGTCATAGAAATTATTTCTCCAGGTCAGTCCTTTGGCGATCTAAGTGAAAAAGCGACAGACTATTTACAAGCAGGAGTAGATAGAGTATGGCTAATAGATTCTCATAGTAAAAGCGTTACTATTTTTTATCCTGATGCACCACCACAAACTAAGCGAGAAAATGATAGTTTACAAGATAAATTATTTCCAAGATTAGAATTAACAGTACAACAAATCTTTCAACAAGCAGGACTAATATAATCTAGAAGCATAATAAGCAGTATTAATCTAAAATAAAAAACGCCTAGAACTTAATCTAGACGCGACAAAAGAATATAACTTTAAATTTTCTACAATGCATTAGCACCGGCAACTACTTCAAGTAATTCCTGAGTAATGGCAGCTTGTCTAGCTTTGTTATAAGACAGAGTTAAAGTTTTCATTAACTCCGAAGCATTATCACTAGCATTGTTCATCGCCGTCATCCGCGCTGCTAATTCACTAGCTGCCGATTCTTGCAAAGCGCGTAGGATCTGATTATTTAGATACAAAGGTAACAAGGCATCCAAAATTTGCACTGGATCTTGCTCAAAAATCGTATATTGAGGCAAAGACTCCACATCAGTTGCTACTTTTTCCCGCTCTACTGAGAAACTCCCACCACGAGTAGTTAAACGGAAAATTTCATCGTCTTTTACTTCCAAACCTTGAGCGGTTAGAGGCAATAACGTTTGAATTACAGGACGAGAACTAATCAAAGAAACAAATCTCGTATAGATAAGTTCTACGCGATCTACTGTCTCCGAGAGGAAGAGAGATAAAATCTCATCGCCAATAGTAGCAGCTTCAGAAGCACTAGGAATTTGCTCTAAACCAGCATAGGTTCTGTCGATGGGCGCATTACGATTTTCAAAATATTGAATCGCTTTGCGTCCGATCAAAACAAATTTATAGTCAATTCCTTCAGCAGTAAGTTCTTTGGCTCTGTTTTCGGCACGACGAATTACATTGGCATTATAACCACCACACAAACCGCGATCGGCAGTGATCACTACTAATCCGACAGTTTTAACTTCTCGTTGTTGGAATAAAGGTAAGTCAATATCCTCAAAGCTGAGTCTACCTTGCAGACTGTAGAGAACTTCAGCTAAATTGTCAGCAAAAGGACGAGTTGCATTGACTTGCTCTTGGGCGCGGCGCACTTTCGCTGCTGCTACTAAACGCATCGCTTCCGTAATTTTTTTAGTATTTTTGACCGACTGAATGCGATCGCGAATAGCTTTTAGATTAGGCATTTTTGTATGAGCTAATTTGTAAGTTGAAGGGACGAATAGACCTTCGTCCCTACGGATAACTGTTAAGCTGTAAAGGCTTGTTTGTACTCAGCGATCGCCTCTTTAAGGAGACTTTCCGCATCATCAGTGAGTTTTTTCTCAGAAGCAATAGTTGCTCCGTATTGCTCTTTGCTAGTACCAAGATATTCACATAATCCCTGAACAAATTCGGTTGCTTTCTCTACAGGGATATCATCAATATAGCCGTTTAAGCCAGCATAAGTTACCGCTACTTGTTCGGCGACAGAAAGAGGAGAACTCTGAGGCTGTTTGAGGATTTGACGTAAACGTTGACCTCTAGCTAATTGAGCTTGAGTAGCCGCATCTAGATCAGAGGCAAACTGGGCGAAAGCTTCGAGTTCCGCAAACTGAGCCAGCTCTAGTTTTAATTTCCCGGCAACCTGCTTCATTGCTTTAGTTTGAGCCGCTGAACCCACACGGGATACGGAAATACCAGCGTTAATTGCTGGACGGAAACCAGCGTTAAACAAGTCAGAAGAGAGGAAGATTTGACCGTCAGTAATCGAAATTACGTTGGTCGGAATATATGCTGAAACGTCACCCGCTTGAGTTTCAATGATAGGTAAAGCTGTCATGCTACCACCACCCAATTCATCGCTGAGTTTAGCAGCTCTTTCTAACAAACGAGAGTGGAGATAGAAAACGTCTCCCGGATAAGCTTCCCGACCTGGGGGACGACGCAACAAGAGGGACATCTGACGATAAGCTTGAGCTTGTTTGGACAAATCATCATAAATTACCAAAGTTGCCTTACCTTGGTACATGAAATATTCAGCTAAAGTAGCACCAGCGTAGGGAGCCAAAAATTGTAAAGTTGCCGGATCGTTGGCATTGGCCGCAACTACAATAGTGTAGTCCATAGCTCCTTTTTCAGCCAGGGTATCTACCACCTGAGCTACAGTAGAAGCCTTTTGTCCAATCGCCACATAGACACAAACTACATCTTCTCCTTTTTGGTTGATGATTGTATCTACTGCTACAGCAGTTTTTCCAGTTTGGCGATCGCCAATGATCAACTCCCGCTGACCCCGACCAATGGGAATCATCGCATCAATCGCCGTAATCCCAGTTTGTAGAGGCTCACATACCGACTTACGGGCAATAATACCTGGGGCCATAGATTCAATTAGGCGAGTTTCACTGGTACTAATATCTCCTTTGCCATCAATGGGACGAGCCAAAGCATCGACAACCCGACCAACCATGGCATCCCCAACGGGAATCGAGGCGATTTTACCAGTTGCTTTAACAGTACTACCTTCTTGAATTCCAAAGCCGTCACCCATAAGTACCGCACCTACGTTATCTTCTTCCAGATTAAGCGCGATACCAACTGTACTATCTTCAAATTCTAAGAGTTCCCCTGCCATAGCTTGGTCTAAACCATAGATCCGAGCGATACCATCACCTACTTGCAGAACTGTCCCGACGTTAGAAATTTGAACATCCTGCTCGTAGGATTCGATTTGTTGACGAATAATATTACTAATCTCGTCAGGTCTAATGCTTACCATATCCCTTCCTTATTGTTACTTACTTAGTTATCAGTTTATCTACTCTGTATACACTCTTCGCCGATGAACGGTTGATTAACCACCTAGGTTGATGCTGATACGACGCAACTGTCCTCGCAGACTGGCATCGACGACTTGAGAGCCAACTTTGATAATTACACCACCAATAATATCGGGGTTAATGCTGGTCTTAATTTCCACATCGCGAGCATCGCTCATGGATTTGACTCGGTCAATAATGGCTTGAGTTTGTGCCTCGCTGAGTTCACGAGCAGCGGTAACTTCTGCTAGAACTGTTTGATTTAACTCTCTTAGCAATTCTAGATATTGACCAGCAACTTGTTCTAAAAATACAATCCGTCTTTTATCGACCAGCAGCATCAAAAAATTGATCAAGTAAGGGTTAGTATCATCCCCCATTACCTGGCGTAGCACTGACTTTTTCGATTCTGGATTGATAACCGGATTGCTCACAAAATCACGAAAATCCTGGGATTGTTCGAGTAAACTTTCCAGAGCGCGAAAACTTTCGCCAAACTGTTCCGTGAGGTTATGAGACTGAGCCACAGACATTAAAGCCTGAGCATAAGGTTCAGCAATTTCTCTGCTGAGTAAAGCTCCACTCATCTTTTTACCCTCCCAATCGAGCAATGCTACTATCAATTAATTGGTTTTGTGCTTCGTCATTAAGCATTTGGGGAAGTTGGGTTTCCACTTGCTCAATAGCTAAAGCCGCAACCCGCTGTCGTAATTCGGCAATTACCTTGGTTTGCTCGGAGTTGAGATCAGCTACTGCTGTCGCCTTGAGGCGTTCTACCTCTTTTTCCCCCTGAGCCAGGATTGCCTGTTTCGTTTTCTCAGCATTTGCCTCGGCATCTTGACGGATTTTGGCTGCCGTCTTTTCAGCTTCTGCTAACTGTTGTTTTTGTTCCTGCAAAGCCGCTGCCGCAGTTTGCTGTTTTTTCTCTGCTTCTTGTATTTGTTCAGCGATCTTGGCGTTGCGCTCGCTCATCAGATTGCTAATGAGCCCCTTGCCATAGTAAACCAAGATGCCAACTAAAATTGTCAGGTTAATCAGGTTGGTACCTAGAACATCTAGATTTAAACCAAAACCTCCTTCTGCTTCTGAATGAGCTTCTGCTAAAAAAAATAAATCCACCATTGTTGGTATTTGTGAATTTTAAAATTATCAATTGTTAATGGTTCTTTTATTTATCGAACCAATTCTGGACCTAGAAGTTTTTCTAG
>JBFRWL010000372.1:0-4767 GCA_051439565.1 Prochloraceae cyanobacterium | reverse complement strand
GTCTTTCACTGCTTAAAGCTTCAATTGATTTCGCATTGGATTCAACCAATTTTTCAATACGATCGAGGCGATCGCTTTGGTCATTTGTAGTCATGGCTATCGATTGATAAATGTTAATTGTTAATTGCCGATTGTTATTGTCTCCCTTGTCTTCCCTGACCTCTGACCCCTGACCCCTGACTTGGATTACTGGCTCTTTGATTTAACCAGAAAAAATCGGTCAGAAATTATCAGTCCTATGTCTTGCCTTTATTAAAAATTTTTATTATAGTAGTTAATTGTGTGCGTAAATTAGAAGGCTCAAGGGTTGCTAACTCAACGGTAGAGTATCCGGCTTTTAACCGGCAAGTTCTGGGTTCGAATCCCAGGCGACCCATAATTAACATACCTAGGGTTGTTGTTGTAATGGCAGGGAAGAGAGGTAAAGATATATGCGCTTAAATTTCTAAAGCAAGTTCGTAAATGCGGCGGCGAGAAAGGGCTATTCTTTGGGCTAACTGGCGGCTAGCTTGCGATCGCGATACTCCCTCGGCCATAATTTTCCTCAATTCTTTCTTAATCTCTTCTTCTGACATAATCGGGATTTTGGCATTCTTAGTCCCAGCAACCACTAGGGTAAATTCTCCTCTAGGTTGGCTATCACCTCCAAAATAACCGATCGCACTCCCGATCGTTCCCCGCCAAAACTCTTCGTGCAACTTAGTTAACTCCCTCGCCACCACTATTGCTCTATCTTTTCCCAAAACTGCTGCTAAATCTGCGAGAGTTTGTCGCAAGCGGTGGGGTGACTCGTATACAACTACGGTTCGAGTTTCTTCTTGCAGAGTTTCGAGAAAAGCATTTCTCAGCTTACTTTTAGTAGGGAGAAAGCCTTCAAACACGAAGCGATCTGTAGGTAAACCCGATGCTGCTAGTGCTGTTATCGCTGCAGTTACTCCAGGTATAGGTACTACAGAAATTCCTTTTTCCACACCTGCTTTGATTAACTCATAACCTGGATCGGAAATTCCTGGCATACCTGCATCTGATACCAAGGCGATCGACTCTCCCTGCTGCAAACGCGCTATTAATTCCCCTTGACGAGAAGCTCGATTGTGTTCGTGATAGCTTATCTGTGGAGTTTTAATTTGAAAATGCTGCAATAGTTTTCCTGTGTGGCGAGTATCCTCTGCAGCAATTAAATCTACTGTTTGTAAAATTTTTAACGCTCGTAAGGTGATATCTTCTAGATTACCGATCGGCGTTCCCACCACGTAAAGCGTTCCCGATTTGAATTCTTCAGACATCTTGACAGTATTTCTAGTGAGGAGGAGAGGGGGAGAGTGGGTGAGGGGGAAAGTGGGAGACAAGGGAAAAACACCTAAAACCTACCACCTAACACCTAACACCTAACTCGTTACTTCAAGCGAATTACTCCCATTCAATAGTTCCAGGCGGTTTAGAAGTGATGTCGTAAACTACGCGATTCACACCCTTGACTTCATTAACAATCCGATTGGACATTTTCTCTAATAACTCGTAGGGTACTCGCGCCCAGTCAGCAGTCATACCGTCTTCACTGGTAATAAAGCGCAGCACGATCGGATGAGCGTAAGTTCGTCGATCGCCCATTACTCCTACACTGCGAACGGGTAACAATACGGCAAAGGCTTGCCAAAAATCATGATACATTCCCTGGTTGTGGATTTCGTCGCGGACGATGTAGTCTGCATCTCGAAGAATATTCAGCCTTTCAGCAGTAACTTCCCCAATAATGCGAATTGCTAGTCCTGGCCCTGGAAAAGGATGTCTGCGAACGATTTCTTCTGGTAGATTAATAGAGCGGGCAACTTTACGAACTTCATCTTTAAAAAGTTTGCGCAGCGGCTCTACTAATTTGAAACGCAGGTTTTCTGGTAATCCACCAACATTGTGATGGCTTTTGATTTTGACAGCTACCCTTTCTCCGGTTTTCGGATCAATGTTACTATTAGCTGACTCAATGACATCGGGATAAAGAGTACCTTGAGCTAGATAATCAAAGGGACCTAAGCGTTGAGATTCTTCTTCAAACACTTGAATAAATTCGTGACCGATACGGCGGCGTTTTTGTTCTGGATCGGTGATACCTTCAATCTGAGCTAGGAAGCGCTCGCGGGCGCTAACGTATTCTACAGGAATGTGGAATTGTCGATCAAATATTTCGAGTAACCTTTCTGGTTCCCCTTTACGCATGAAGCCTTGATCGATGAACATACAGGTAAGTCGATCTCCAATTGCTCGATGGAGGAGAAAAGCAAGGGTAGAAGAATCTACACCGCCAGAGAGAGCCAATAATACTCGTTTTTGACCTACTTTTGCCCTAATTTCCCGAATTGACTCTTCTACAAAGGCTTCTGTTGTCCAAGTTGGCTCGCAATCGCAAATATGGTAGACAAAGTTACGTATTAAGGCTATTCCTCCTTGAGAGTGGACGACTTCGGGGTGAAATTGCACTCCAAAAAGTTTGTTTTCGTGATCGGCGATCGCCGCACAGGGAGTATTATCTGTATGGGCGAGAACTTCAAACCCTTCTGGTAATTCAATACAAGAGTCGCCGTGACTCATCCACATAGTAGAGCCATCTTCTACATTGGTCAGTAAGTCGGTAGGATCGTCAATAAATAGGGATGCTTTGCCATATTCAGCGCGTTTGGCTCTTTCTACCTTACCGCCAAGCTGTTGCACCATCACTTGCATCCCATAGCAAACTCCCAAAATAGGAATTCCTAAATGCCAAATGCTTGGATCGCATTGAGGGGCATGGTTATCGTAAACTGAATTGGGACCCCCCGAAAGGATAATCCCTTTGGGATTGAGCTGGCGTATTTGCTCTATGGTGGTACGATAAGAAAGCACCTCTGAGTAAACTTGCGTCTCGCGGATGCGACGAGCAATTAGTTCTGAATATTGCGAGCCAAAGTCAAGAATTGCGATCATTTGACGATCAAGCTTGCTTTCTAGAGACTGAGTAGGTGATGTCTCGGAGGCAGATGTGGATGTTGAGGTTGTAACCATTCTCAGATATAGTTAGAGTAGATTGACAGACTAGAATTAATTAAGAAAAAATGGGTCTACGTTAACTACTATTCTCAGAGGAATAGAGATAGAAGGAAAGCCATATTATTGCTAATTGTTAAAATTTATAAAGTATATATTTTGAGTATATTAACATAATTTTGTTAGTAAGCGATGGCCTGTTTGACTGGTAATAATAATAGTGCGATCGCGAGCGAATAAAAGGGAACCTACTAAGACTTCTCGTTCGCTGTGCTTGCGAATATAGTCTTGTGAGCGTCGATCAATAGTAGCGGCGATCGAACCATAAACCCGATTTACCCAATCACTCTTCTCGCAAGCGTCTAAATCTCTTAGTAGCTGCAAAGCTTCTTCAGTAGTGGCGCTAGCAAATACCTGTTGTAGGACAGGAGCGGGCAACCCCAACTGAGCGCAGTGAGCCGTAACAATTTCTAATCGCCCATCAGCGAGATGATGGTGGGTGTGGAAAATGCCGCCAGCAATTTTAATTAGCTTACCATGATAGCCAAACAATAAAACTTGCCTAACTTGTTGGCATCCTGCTGCTACTAACAAAGGACCAAGCCAATTAGCAGTTTTTACTAACTTTTCGGGATTAATCCCCAATTTTTGCGCCAAATCCCGACCATTTTCCCCCACACAGAACACCAAACAGTCAAATTTTTCCGCTTTAGCGGCTAACTCTTCCTGATAAGCTTGTAATTGACCCGGAGCGCTTAAAGGCCGAGAAATTCCAGTAGTTCCTAACAGAGAAAGTCCCTCAACCACTCCAAAAGCAGCATTAGAAGTCCTTTGAGCCAGCCTACGTCCTTCAGGTAAAATAATCGTCACCAGTATTTTCTCGTCTGGTTTTAGATAACCTTGAAGATTTTCCCTGAATAATTTCTGAGCGTAACTATAAATTGCCGCCCTGTCTCGATTATTAATTTGACGACCAACTCCCTCACCCCCCCTGATAATAATCTGCTCCCCGTCTCCCTTGTCACCCTCTCTCAATTCCACCACAGCCCAAACGGGAGTATTGCGAGTCAGATCGAGATTATCTCCCGGATCGCTGCGGGTAATTGCCAGTGCTGTTTTTTCTCCAATTCTGGCAACTTGTTCTAAGGGAATTTCAACTATGCGATCGGGTTCAATTAAATTGATCGAGACCTTGTCTCCTAATTGTTCCTCATGCAAGTAATTTAGTGCAGCAATAGCAGCAGCACAAGCAAATACAGGCAGAGTATATCCCGATCGGGGTTGGGAAATAGTCATTGATTTGAGAAGTCAGAAGTCAGAAGTTAGAAATCAGAAATCAGAGGTCAGGGGTAAATTATTATACTAATTTATTTATATTTCAGCCTATTTTTTAATAAAAAGATATGGTGATTATTTTTTTGGTTATACCGAACTTAGTATGCTAAATTGACGATTGAAATAGGGAACAGGTAAAAGGGAACAATAAGCAGCAAATTTCCCAGAATTGATGTGTAACAGTATTTTGGGAAATTGTGTATAATTTCTGACTTCTTAGATTTTCAAATAAAAGATTTTGGACCGAGAAATTTAACTCTCAAAATCCAAAATCCAACAGGGGATGTTAGGTTCTATCTTAATTTATGAAAAGTAACAATTCAGTAGCAGTTTATTTACAAATTTTAATGGTTAAGATAAGAAAAATTTACAAACATAGATACTTTATCATATCCTCGCCGGGAATACCCCTTC
>JBFRWL010000371.1:0-6587 GCA_051439565.1 Prochloraceae cyanobacterium | reverse complement strand
GGCTGTTGTGGATCTAAATCTGGACTGGAGTAAACTAACACTTGAGGGAAGGTAGTAGCAATCTCTCCCATTGTTAACAAAGGAGGTTGTCCAGAAATATTGGCACTAGTGGTAGCTAAGACTCCTGTTTCTTCTAAAATTGACAAGGCAATGGGGTGGTTGGGAATACGGATGCCAATGGTCTGAGAATTCGTGGGATT
Organism: Prochloraceae cyanobacterium; assembly: GCA_051439565.1. Lineage (GTDB taxonomy): Bacteria > Cyanobacteriota > Cyanobacteriia > Cyanobacteriales > JBFRWL01 > JBFRWL01. The sequence goes on along the minus strand of JBFRWL010000371.1, from coordinate 6,387 downwards.
CATGACCGGCGGGACGGCATCTGAAGCGGGTAAAACCAGAGTTAAAGCACCAGGAAAATATTGCGCTGCTAAATCTTGCCATAGTTGAATTTCTGCTGCTGTACCAGAAATATAAGGTAGCAGATCTGCGATCGCAGATCCCATTAAAATTAAGGGTTTAGTGGGAGGACGCTGTTTAAGTTCAAATAAAACTTGGGCAAATTCTGGCTTCACTGCCAAAGCAGGAACTGTATCGGTAGGAAAACTAATTACTCTACTCGCGATCGCACCAGTAATTAAATCATTTAGCATTTATCATTCAACATAATTTATCAGGCAACTGTAGAGACGTCGCATGCTACGTCTCTACATACGGTAGGCTAGAACAAAACGTTCTATCTGGGATAAATCTTGGATTACTCGAATATCTCGATAACTGCCCTGTTCTAGTAACATATTTACTACATTTTCCCCCTGTCCTGCCATCATTTCAATTAACCAAATCCCGCCAGAAATTAAATATTGAGGAGCTGTTGCCACTAAATATCTAATGGCATCTAAACCATCATCGCCACCGTCGAGAGCTAAATGAGGTTCATGTTGACGAACTTCTGGTTGTAATGTTGGTAATTCTGAGGTGGGAATATAGGGCGGATTAGCAACCATTCCTGTCACTTTACCTTTGAGATGGCTTAACGGTTGCCACCAATTCCCATGATAAAAAGTAAGTCGATCGCGTAACTTGGTGAGTTGGGCATTTTCTTCTGCGATCGCCAGAGCCGCTAGACTAGTATCAACAGCATGGATTTTGGCTTGGGGAAAACTTTCCGCCAGTCCTAAAGCGATCGCTCCTGTACCAGTTCCCAAATCTACCCAATGGCGAGTGTCAGCTTGAGGGATCTTAGCTTGTTGAGCAATTTCAATAATCAACTCAGTTTCGGGACGGGGAATTAATACTCCAGGAGCCACCTTAAGCTTAAAATTACGCCAGGTTGTGCTTCCTGCAAGATATTGGACGGGGACTCGCTCTTGAATTCGGCGTTCCCAGAGCGCTTTCAGTTCGGGAAAAGAGAGAGTTAAGGGGATTTGATCGCGATCGCCAAAAGTTTCTAAGCGTAAGCTCAAAGCATCCAAATCTGATACTTCCTGTAACAACCAATCCAATTCCTGGGTAGCTATCCCAAATGCGATCGCCTGCTTTAGAGATTCTCTACGCCAGAGAAACAATTCTTTTCCCGAAACCAAAAAATTTTGAGACAATAATCACCTCTTGATGAGTCAGAAGAGACGTGTCGCCGACACGTCTGTGCAGGAGTAATAGGTAATAGGTAATAGGTAATAGGTAACTTCCCCAATTTCCAACGGTGCGCGTTCCCAACACCTCGATTGGGTAAGCCGAGGAAACCTCGGCACCCCTCTCGGTCATAGCGAGGAAACCTCGCTGGGGTCGCACCGCCAACTCCCCAATTTCCCATCCTTACTACTCGCCAGCAGGAGCAATAGGAGCTGCAGGAGCCGCAGGAGCATTAGAGGCGTTTTGCAGAATAAAGTCTTGAGATTCATCAGAAATTACGAATCTAATTTGCTGAAGATATTCATCATCCTTTTGTACCAAAGCACCAATGACTTGTTCGAGTAAAGTAACTTCTACCTCAAAGTTAGAATCAAAGTCAACATCGTCTTGGATACTTTCTTTAACAGCAGCATCTAGCCGATCTTTGTCGAAGAACAAACGGAGAATTGGCTCTGATGTATCGTTATTTTCGAAAGAAGGAATTGGTTGCCCACTAGCTTTATCCTTAATCCAAAATAAAGGTACACCTCCTTGATATTGTTGGCCTTCTCCCTCTAAAATCCCTTGAGCCTTAGTTTGAGATTCCTGAGTCGGAATAAAGGTAAACAGCAAACCTTTATCTTGATTTTCTTGCTTCTGGCTTTCCTCAAAGATGTATCCCAAAGGAAGAGTAATAACAGTTGCATCATTCGCCAATTCTGAATTTTTCTCTTTGACAACTGTATTGATATAATTCTCGGCATCTTGAGGACTCATGAAAACATATAGTAAAGTTTGTTCTTTATTTCCTTCAGAAGCTTCCTTATTCTCTACTGGACGAGTTACAGTAATTGCTTGTCCATCTTTATTGGCAATAGTAAAAACAGGAACTGGATTGAGTATTTCTAAGATCTGTTCATTGGGTAGAGCAAGAGCCTTAAACCGATTAACACCTGTACTCAAAACAGTCGCTGCGACAATACCTACAGTAGCGCTCCAACGAATTAAAGATTTCATCATGATTTTTGTTGCCTCAAGATAGCTATATTTTGGGTTTTTATTTTTTATACAAGAATCTACAAATTACTCAAGTTAGAGATAGACCTTCATCCTCAAGAAAATGTTTCCTTACAGTTATACCAATCTAAAGTTATTAAGTAAAATTATGGGCAACGATCTCCTCAATTATCCTCTCGAAAATAACTTTAGCCCGAATATGCTGCAACAGATGGTTGACACTTTAAACATAAATACTTCAAAAAAAATTAATACTGAACAAGAACGAAAGCCGATGCTATACTCTTGGCTGAAATGAATAGCAAAGCTTATAGGGTAAAGCTGACAGTTAGGAAAATAATTTTTTAAGGACAGGTAGTCAAGACCAACAGAATCTAATCTTGATCATTGCTTTAACTTCTTATGGCTTTGTATTTATGTATATTGCTCATACAACTTACTTATTACAAATAATCTAATAACTTTATGGATAATCAAGGCGTAATTTCTCTTGAACTAGACTCGACCCAGATTATAGCTAGCGAAGACGACTCGACAGTTGAAGTCACAGTTATTAGGAGTCAGGGAAGTGATGGCACAGTAACCGTAGACTATCGCAGTGTTGAAAGTTCCGCCACGGCAGACTCAGACTACATCTCAGTTTCAGGGACAGCGACGTTCGAAGATGGCGAAACTAGCCAAACTATCAGTATTCCCATTCTCGAAGACAATCTAGCCGAAGGAACAGAAATCTTTAGCTTTACGATTGATAATGCTACTGGCGGTGCCAGTTTACTTGCGCCCAGGACTGCCTTTATTACTATTGAAGACAATGACTTTATTCCGGGAGCTGAGGTTTTTAATGGCAATCAATATTTGTTGACTTCAACCGTCTTAACCTGGGAAGCAGCCCAAGCTGAAGCTGAGAGTTTGGGTGGCAATCTAGTAACGATTAACGATCGCACAGAAGAAACCTGGCTCAGAGAAACCTTTGGTGATGTCGAAAAATTTTGGCTCGGTTTTAATGATCGCGAAACTGAAGGTCAATTTCAATGGTCTAGTGGTCAGCCCGTAACCTATACTAACTGGGCTGCAGGCGAACCTAACGACTTCGAAGGTTTTCAAGACTTTGGAGTCTTCAACTTTGGTGGCGCAGGAGAATGGGACGATGAATTTAACGATAATGTTTTCCGAGGAATCATTGAGATTGGAGGAGCTAATCCCACCTCTTCGGTCGGCGGTGGTGGTTTCGGAGCAGAACCGCTCCGACAAAATGTCGTTACAGGTTTAACCTTGCCAACTGCGATCGATTGGACTCCTGATGGGGAGACGATATTCATTGCGGAAAAGGGCGGTGTGATCAAAGCTTTTGTCGATGGTCAATTACGGAACAGTCCAGTGATCGATTTTTCCGACCAAGTTAATGAATTTCTCGATCGCGGATTGGAAGATATTGCCGTGCATCCTGATTTTTTTGATGGTAGTCCCTATCTTTATGCTGCTTATACCTACGACCCCCCAGAAGTTTTTGATAATCAAAATAATGATTTGGCAGGTCCGGACGGCTCCGGGAACCGAGCTGGCAGGTTGAGCAGATTTACTGTTGACTTGGAGACTTTAACGGTTATTCCCGGCAGCGAGGAAGTAATTGTGGGTCGCAATAGTACTTGGAATAATTTTAATGGTTTTGTTGATAGTACAATCGATTTTGAGGAACCTCCAGCGATCGGCATAGTTAACCAAATACCCGATTTCTTGGCTGGCGATAGTACATCCCATTCCGTTGGTTCTGTAGAATTTGGACCTGATGGGGCTTTATATTTGAGTAATGGAGATGGGACTTCTTTCAATCAGATCGACCCTCGTACAGTGCGAGTTCAAGATCTCGATAATCTTTCGGGGAAAATATTGCGTATCGATCCGATAACGGGAGAAGGCTTAGCAGATAATCCTTTCTACGATGGCAATCCTAATAGTAATCGCTCGAAGATTTATCAATATGGTTTACGCAATCCTTTTCGTTTTAATGTAGATCCCGAAACAGGAACTCTTTACATTGGCGATGTGGGTTGGTTCACTTGGGAAGAAGTTAATGTTGGTGGAGCTGGAGAAAACTTTGGTTGGCCCTATTATGAAGGTGGTAGTGGGATTAATATTCGCACCCCAGAATATCAGTTTTTGCCAGAAGCTCAAGCTTTTTACGGTACGGAACGGGATAATGCTACGCCGCCTATTCTCGCGTTGAATCATAATACGGATAATATCAACGCGATCGTCGGAGGGGATATTTATCGCGGCGATGCTTTTCCGGCCGAATATCAAGGGGATTTATTCTTTAATGATCTCGGTCAAGGAATTGTCCGTAATATTAGTTTTGATGAACAGGGCAATATTAATGATGTTAATATTTTTGTCGATGATGCGAATACTGTTGTCCAAATTGTTCAAGGACCAGATGATAATCTATACTTTGTGGAATTGTTTAATGGAATTGTCGGTCGTTGGGAGTTTGAAAGAACAAATATTTCTCTGAGCGTCATTAATTCGATCGCAGATTTCACAGTCACAGAAAATACTGATGAGAGAACGATTGATCTCAGTACGGTTTTCTTTGATAGTGATGGCGATGAGATTAACTTTGCCGTTCTAGATAACAGTAATCAAGGGTTAGTCACCACAGTTCTTGATGATAGTAATTTAAATTTGGACTTTCTCGATAACCAACTGGGCACCGCAGAGATTACAGTCCGAGCTGCGGCTAACGAAGAATTTGTCGATGAGACTTTTACGGTTACTGTTAGTGAAAATCATCTCGATAGTCCAATCTATCGCTTCCAGAGTAAGATCACTCCTGGTACTTATCTCTATGTGGGAGAAGCAGAACGTAATAGTATTAATCAAAACTTTACGGACAGTTTTACCGAGGAAGGTGTCGCTTTCGGTGCCTCCCTTGACGCGGAAGATGAACTAATTCCCCTATTTCGTTTTCAAAATAATCAAAGACCTGGTACTTATATATATGTAGGGGAACAAGAACGGAATAATATCAATAGCGATCCTAATTTCTCTAATAATTTTACAGAAGAAGGAATTGCTTTTTATCTTTATGGCGTCGGTGCTGGAATAGAAACGCCCTTCTCCCGTTTCCAAAATTCTGACTTACCTGGAACTTATCTTTATGCTACTGGTGCCGAAGCAGATAGTATTCGGGCTGGCTTTCCTAACTTTATCGAAGAAGGTTTTGCCTTTGAAGCGAGGATCTAATCTTAACGTCAGTTCAATGACAACAAAATTTAATAAAGATTTTACGCTACATATACTGTAGGGTGGGCAATGCCCACCCTACCTATGGGGTATCTGCTGTTACCTGTTGCCTATTGGCTGTTTCTCTTCATATTATTGTGTTGGGAGCAATTCAGTGATATCGGGAGAAAGTTAATGATCGATCCATCAGAATTGAGAAGTTCAGAGCTAAATTTAATGAGGAATCCTGTCCGATTTTTGTTACCGTTGGTTTTCTGTCTCTTAACTTTGCTGACTGGTTGTGTACGGTATGATGTGGGCATTAATTTTAATAGTCCCTATAACGGTACACTGGTGCAACATATTAAGATTGGGGAGCAACTGGCTAATATTGGTCAATCAGAGGCAAGTAAATGGCTCAAAACTGTTGCCTCGCGATCGCGTCAGCTACAGGGTAAAGTTAAGTATTTGAATTCTCAAGAACTAGTTGCGATCGTGCCTTTTAACAATGGTCGGGAATTAGAGAGTAAGTTCAATCAGTTGTTTAACTCTAATGTGCCTGATACTTCGGCAGTAGTTGTGGGAGATGAAGCTGAATTAGTTAAATTGGGTTCTGGGTTTGCTTTGCAACAGAGTAATTTATTATTTGTCGAACGTAATCATCTCGATCTCACAATTGATTTACGGGCTTTAAATTTATTGGCTCAGCAGGACAAAATTGTCATCGATCCTAACTCTTTACTCGATCTAGAATTTCACTTAAATACGCCTGGGATTGCTTACAATGTCTCGAATATCGATAACCTTGAACCAATTTCTGCTACTCAAGGATTAGTCTGGCAATTACAAGCTGGGCAATTGAATCATATCGAAGCTGTTTTTTGGTTACCTAGTCC
>JBFRWL010000370.1:0-2855 GCA_051439565.1 Prochloraceae cyanobacterium | reverse complement strand
GTATAAGAGACAGTGTGACCACCGCGCGACTGGCACTCTCTCAAGCCGTTCGCTTTAGGGACTATAGCTTTGTAATCTTGCGGTTGCGCTTTGGTTCCTGGTTGGCTCTAGCACTGGAGTTTCAGTTGGGAGCCGACATCCTTGCCACCACCATCGCCCCGTCGTTTGAGGCGCTAGGACAGTTGGGCGCGCTCGCTTTGATTCGGACTTTTCTCAATTACTTCCTCAACCAAGAACTGGAAGCCGAAGCTAAAATGCAAGCGGCCATAAAGGACAGGACAAAAAAATGAACAGCAGCAATCATGCTCTATACCTAAACTAAATCAATTACTAAATAGAAACTGGAAGGCAAAAGCAATGTATTTATCTTTTTTCTGAGGTAACAGTATTACTTGCTTTTTACTTAATTGCATTTCTTGCAGGTACTTTAAAAATTGCTTTTTGGAACTTCTTTATATTTGGTTTTGCTAGCAGATTACTCAGACTAATTTTTATCTTACTATTACCTCGATTAATTAAGTATTGATGAGAAATATTTAGCTTAAAATTAATTATAAATAGTTTTAGTAAAGTCTAAAAAAAATATTGCCAAGCTAAAGATTATTATGTATTTATAAAAGAGAAAATTACAACTACACTATGCAAGCTGAGTTCAACTTCTTCCAACACTGGTATCCTCTGACACCCATTGAAGACCTCGATCGCAAGCGACCCACCGCTGTTACTCTGTTGGGTCTTCGCTTAGTCATTTGGAAGCCGCGATCATCTCAAGCCTATCAAGTATTTTTAGACCAATGTCCCCACCGTCTTGCCCCTTTAAGTGAAGGGCGTGTTGATGAGAAAACGGGCAACTTAATGTGCAGCTATCATGGTTGGCAGTTTGACGATCGAGGAATTTGTACTGCCATTCCCCAAGCCGAAAAACCAGAATTGATTGCCAAAAATCAACAAAACTTATCTGCTGTTGCCTTACCTTGTCGTGAAGCCAACGATCTGCTATGGGTTTGGGCAGACTGGCGTTCGCCAGAATTGGCTGCTTCTACTCCTCTTCCCCTCTCTCCCCAAATAAATGCCAGTAAAGGTTTTGTCTGGTCTTCTATGGTGCGGGACTTGGAATATGACTGGCAAACTTTAATAGAAAATGTAGCCGACCCAAGTCACGTTCCCTTTGCGCATCACGGGGTACAAGGTAATCGAGAAAAAGCTATTCCCATCCCCCTAGAGATCGTGCAATCGACAGACAACCTAATTGAAGCAAAGACTACAAGACCTTTTAAAACAACTATAACTTTTGAACCTCCATGCCGTTTAGAGTATGCAATTTCCTTTGGAGATCAAGGACAGCAGCTTGGACTTGTCACCTACTGTCTTCCCGCCTCTCCAGGGCGATCGAGAATTGTAGCTCAGTTCCCTCGCAACTTTGCTAAGTCTCTTCACTACTTTACCCCTCGTTGGTGGGAACACATCAAAACTCGTAACTTGGTTTTAGAGGGAGATATGATTTTGCTACATCAGCAAGAATATTTTCTGCAACAAAAACAAGAAAGGGAAAGTTGGAAAACTGCCTATAAACTTCCTACCAGTGCCGATCGTCTTGTCATTGAATTTCGCAATTGGTTCGATAGATATTGTCAAGGGCAGCTTCCTTGGAGTAAGGTCGGCATTAGTATTCCACAGAGATTGACAATTAACGATAATCGTCAGGAAGTACTCGATCGCTATAAACAACACACTCAACATTGCAGTAGTTGTCGAGGTGCTTTAAAGGCAGTTCAGCGCTGGCAAATAATTCTGTTGGCATACTTCGCTGTCTCTGTTGCCAGTGTGGCCTTAATGCCTGATAAAATTAGATTTCACTTGGGTTTAGTACCGATCGCGATCGCTCTATTAGGTTTGGGAGTTTATAGCTGGCTTAAATTTTGGCTCGAACCAAGATTTTACTTCGTTGACTACGTTCATGCCGAGAAAGATTAGCTCAATTAGCGAGAAGCCACAAATCAAGGTAATCACCAGATTTTTTGTTTACTACAACTTCAATCATTTTCAATTTGACACTGGTTACCAACCCAATCTAATTGAGGAATTTAAATAAATATAGGAGCGATTTCATGCAGGATCAAAAGCGATCGCCTACTAAAATTGTCATTATGGGGGCAGCAGGTCGAGATTTTCATAATTTTAATCAGGTATACCGCCATGACCCAGAAGTGGAAGTAGTGGCATTTACCGCAGCCCAAATTTCGGGCATTGCTAACCGTCACTATCCAGCTAGGCTAGCGGGTTCTCTTTATCCCGAAGGTATACCGATCGTTGATGAAACAGAATTAGAATCTCTTTGTCGTCGAGAACAAATAGATTGTGTTGTGTTTGCCTATAGCGATCTGACTCACGCTGAAGTAATGCATTTGGCATCGCGAGCAATGGTAGCGGGTGCAGATTTCTTACTTTTGGGTCCGGAACGAACCATGTTGCCAACTCAAGTCCCGACGATCGCTGTTTCTGCAGTACGGACTGGTTGCGGTAAGTCTCAAACCACTCGTTGGCTTTCTAAGCTACTGAGACAAAAGGGTTTGCGGGTGGCAGTTATCCGTCATCCTATGCCTTACGGAGATTTAGAAAAGCAAGTAGTGCAAAGGTTTGCCACCAAAGCAGATTTAGATCTAGCCGAATGTACGATCGAGGAACGGGAAGAATACGAACCCCATCTAGAGGTCGGTAACATAGTCTATGCTGGAGTCGATTATGGATTGATCGTCAAGCAAGCCGAACAAGAAGCAGATATTATCCTCTGGGACGGCGGGAACAATGATTTTCCTTTCATTCAACCCGATCTACATCTTGTCTTAGTCGATCCC
>JBFRWL010000369.1:0-2607 GCA_051439565.1 Prochloraceae cyanobacterium | reverse complement strand
AAACACCTTACTAGCTAAATATGAAGACATACAAACACAAATTCGTGTCACAAGTCCTGGTTATGCTGCCATTACACAACCGAAACCCCTAACTCTAGCTGAGGTTAAGCAGCAATTCTTAGATTCGGATACAATTTTATTGCAGTATTCTCTGGGAGAGGAACGCAGTTACCTGTGGCTCGTTACCCAAGAAGAAGGAATAACAAGCTATCAACTTCCCTCGCAAAAAGAGATAGAAAAGCGGGCTAAAAATGTACTTAGACAAATTAACCAAGCGAAAGACAATCCCAAAGCTTTTGCTCGAGCAGTTACGCCATTAAGTAAAGTGATTCTCGACCCTGTTAAGGATCAATTGACTAAAAAACGTATTTTAATTGTTGCTGATGGGATATTACAATACATTCCTTTTGCTGCGCTTACCCTTCCAGAAAAACAACAACCTTTAATTACAAACTACGAAATTATCAACTTACCTTCTAGTTCCAGTTTAGCTACAATTCGAAATGAAACTCAAGCCAGAAAATCTGCCCCACAAGCTTTAGCTGTTCTAGCAGATCCCGTCTTCAGTGCCGATGATAAACGGCTCAACAATGGCGAACCCACTCTTTCTCAAGAACCAACTTCAGATTTAGGTTTACTTGCCCTTCAGCGTTCAGTTAGAAGCGTAGAAGAAGGAAATTTGCCCCCCCTACCAGGAACTCGCCAAGAAGCAGAAGCTATCCTGAAACTCGTCCCAGAAGACACTCAAAAAACCTCTGCTTTTGGCTTCGATGCGAACCTTTCTACTGCAACTAACCCCCAATTAAGTCAATATCGTATCGTCCATTTTGCTACTCATGGAATTCTCAATACTGAGTCTCCAGAATTATCAGGAGTAGTTCTATCATTAGTTGATGAAAAGGGAAATACCATCAATGGTTTTCTCCGCCTTCATGAAATTTTCAACCTCAATCTTCCATCTGAGATAGTAGTAATTAGTGCTTGTGAAACTGGATTAGGTAAAGAAATCAAAGGAGAAGGTTTAGTCGGATTAACCAGAGGATTTATGTATGCAGATTCGCCTCGTGTATTAGTCAGTTTGTGGAAAGTTGACGACAAAGTAACAGCAGAAATTATGACCAGATTCTATCGGTTGATGTTAGAGAAAAATTTAGCACCAGCAGAAGCATTAAGAGAGGCACAGTTAGAGATGCAACAGCAGGAAGAGCATCCAGAGTGGAAATCTCCCTATTACTGGGCAGGTTTTGTCCTTCAGGGTGAGTGGAAATAATCTGTTAACCGCTTACGGGGGGACAAGTCTGTCAAAAGGTTTGTTTGAATGGTTTTCCAGAGGTTGCGCTACCCTGAACAATTATCAGCAACTTTCCGCTCGCTATCAATAAAATCAAAGAAGTTAACGGCATTAAGTGCATCTGAGATAGACATTCTGTTGAGGTTCTGTTTTAAGTAGCCACAGTTATAGATATGTAAGAAGTGAAGAAAATCTGATACTGATAAACGGATAGATTGACTTGCTCCCTTTCAGGAAATTTTACCAGATACCAGTCGGCTTGACGTTATAGATGATCGATATTTTCAATATACTTAATAACAGTCATTCCCAACGCCTTGATGAATTCCCAACCCCCCAAAATCATCGCCCTATTTAACCAAGCCGGAGGAGTCGCAAAAACGACCCTCACCCATAACTTGGGCTACCATCTAGCTCAACGTCAACACCGTGTCCTCCTCATCGATATAGACCCTCAAGCCTCCTTGACTAAGTTTATGGGCTTGAACCCAGCCGAGTTAGAAAAAACCGTCGCTGATGCCATTATTGAGGAACAGCCCTTACCCATCCATAAAAATATTGACGGGATGGATTTATCGCCCAGTAACCGTATCCTCTCTACCGCAGAAATGCAGCTTGTCAGTGCAGAAATGCGTGACCTCCGCCTTAAAGATGCCCTTGAGCCTGTTCTCGATACCTACGACTTCATTCTTCTCGACTGTCCCCCTAGTTTGGGGTTATTGTCCTACATATCCTTAGTGGCTGCGACTCATGTGCTTGTCCCCGTAGAAACCCATGTTAAAGCTTTTGAGGGAACGAATGAATTATTGCAAACCGTAACTAGGGTGAAAAATCGGGCTAACCGAAAACTACAAATTGCTGGCTTTGTTCCTACCCGCTATGACCGTCGGAACTCAGCCGATCTCCGCACCTTGGGAGCGATGCAATCCCAACTTGAAAGTTTCGGCAAAATCTTCCCTCCTATTCCCCGTGCGACGGCTTTCGTTGATGCTTCTGAAGAAAGAAAACCATTAGCCCTCTATGACTCTAAGCATTCTGTTATCCCTCTTCTCGAATCCTTAGCCGAAGCGATGGAGTCTTTGTAACCATCCAAAACTATTTTTGATGGTCAAAGATAGAAGGCAAATAGATAACAGTCTTCAAACTATCGTTATAGGTTAATCTGAAATCTAAAATAACTTAATCACTTCTCAAATCTCAATCGCTCAATAAGACAATGGCCCCTCGAAAAACCCAAAAACCTTTTAATAGTCAAATTACTGCCCCTTGGGTAGAACCTGTAACCAGTAAAGCGACTGATGACTCCTCTCTCATTC
>JBFRWL010000368.1:0-13136 GCA_051439565.1 Prochloraceae cyanobacterium | reverse complement strand
ACCCTATTGACAAAAGGATTGTAGAAAAGTAATCGTATAATTATTTGCTGAATGCTGGGTGCTGATAGCTGAATACTTAGGATTTTATTGAAGTTAGCGCTCTCAGAGAAAGCATAGGTAATAGCTTCATAAACCAGCTTATTTTCTTAAAAAATAGATTGTATAAGGATACTTTTGTCAAGTACATTTTATAATAAATTAGATGAGCTTATCATGCTTACAAAACTAATTTAGGCTTTGTTTGAGCTTGATTTTTATTTAAATCAGCCTATTCCCCCTAAAACCATTGACAAATATTTCTAGAGCACTTTTTACTGCTAAAGATACAATAGAAAGAGTGGTAATAAATCCACCAAAATCTGACAGTATCGTAGGTCAGAATTGGATTGCTGATGGAAAAAAGTGAGGAATATATATAAAAGATAATAGAGTAACCACAAAGAATATTACTTGTCTTAAGGAAACTCTTAGCGATCTTAACTTCATAGTTGTCCTTCAAAGATTAATTTTGTATTCTTTTCTTAGATTTACTGTTACTTCACTTTCCTTTCTAGTTTGCTGTGTACAAATGATTTAGAATTGCTATGTTAAATATTGGTTAACGCCGGATTTAGCCCTGATGTCTGTTAAACCAACAACAATCAGCGATCGGCTATCAACTCTGAGACAGTTTGTCTTAGTTATAATTGACTCTATCCTCAAGCTAGCTTGCTTACAAACCTGATTTATAAATTTTTAAGCTTAAGAAAACCAAACTTAAGTAGGTGGATCAAATTAATTAGAAAATGTTTGAGAGAGGGATCAGAGGTCAGAAGTCAGAAGTCAGAAGTCAGAAGTCAGCAGTCAGCAGTCAGCAGTCAGAGAATAGATAGACGGACAGGGGGCAGGCGAGAAACAGCCATCAACAATCAACAATCAACAAACTCCTCATTTCGGTTTTATATTTATTTTTGCCTACCCACTTAACAGCTATAGCCTAGTTTCCTAAAAAAATTCCGAGGGATTATCCTTAACTGCCCAAAAGGATTATGATAGGAACAATTATCCCAAATCAAGTCAATGAAATGTGATTCAGATTCAGACAGCAGTCAGCTAGAATCTCGACTACAAGAAATTAGGGCTACTATTTGGAGTTTGGCAAAGGAATATCAAGGAAATAGTCAAGCTTTATTGTCTTTACTGCGCTCCCTAGAATACTTACATCGAAAAATTCGCGAAGAAATGTTTCAGCTATCCTTGCCAGAGACTCGCAAAGATCTCTATCCTTTTCTCAAGGAAATAGAAGAACATGGAGGCTGGCCCTATATTGAACGAATGAGACTGCAAGATTTTCTAGTTAACTTACAAGATGAGCTGGAAAATATTACCAAACCGGGAAATTTAGCTAGTGAAACTGTTGAAAGCGACAGAGAAGAAGAAAATAGTTAACTCATAGCTTGAGGTGATTTAGAGGACAATCCTGGAGTACAATAGAGGGATTAAAAAGTCAGGAAAGTTATTTCTCAACTAACGTTCAAATATTAATTTTTTTTAATTGTTTCATGCCAGTTACCATAAACCCGATTAAATTTGGTACAGATGGCTGGCGAGGTCTAATTGCCGCCGATTTTACCTTTGAGCGCGTGGCTATGCTAGCGCCTCTGGCAGCAAAGGTCTTAGCAGATAACTATGCCAAATCTACAGGCGAACGCCGCATAATTGTGGGCTATGATCGCAGGTTTATGGCAGAGGAGTTTGCCAAAACGGCGGCGGAAGCAGCACAAGCAGCAGGGTTTGACGTACTACTGTCTAAAAGTTATGCCCCCACACCTGCTTATAGTTGGGCAGCAAAGGCGCTAGACGCTCTAGGAGCTATAGTAATTACTGCCAGTCACAATCCGGCATACTATTTGGGATTGAAGGTTAAAGGGGCATTTGGGGGTTCGGTTTCCCCAGAAGTAACTAAGCAGATAGAAGCTTTATTAGAAGTGCCGCAGCAACCGGCAGAAAAGGCCGGAAATCTGGAATTATTCGATCCCTGGCCGAGTTATTGCCAGGAATTACGTTCTAAAGTCAAGATTGAGAAAATTAAGCAGGCGATCGCTTCAGGGAAACTCCAGGTTTATGCAGATGTGATGTATGGTGCGGCTGCAAGTGGCTTAAATCGCTTGCTCGATTGTCAAATTGAAGAAATTCACGGCAATCGCGATCCTTTATTTGGTGGCGGTGCGCCAGAACCTTTGCCCCGTTATCTTTCTGAGTTATTCCGCACTATCAAAGCAGCAGCTAGCCAGCAAGAAAATAGTTTAAGAGTAGGATTGGTATTTGACGGAGATAGCGATCGCATCGCTGCAGTAGACGGTCAAGGTAACTTTCTCAGTTCTCAAGTGTTAATCCCCATTCTGCTGGAACATCTAGCCAAACGTCGCGGTTTTACCGGAGAAGTAGTTAAAACCGTCAGCGGTTCCGATATAATTCCTCGCCTAGCTGAACTTTACAATCTACCTCTATTTGAAACTCCGATCGGTTATAAATATATTGCCGATCGAATGTTAACTAGCGAGGTACTAATCGGTGGGGAAGAATCCGGCGGAATTGGTTATGGAACCCACATTCCCGAACGAGATGCCCTATTATCGGCCCTTTACCTCCTAGAAGCGATCGTTGAATCTGAAGAAGATTTAAGCACTCTCTACACCAACTTGCAAGAGTTAACTAAATTTAGCTCCTCCTATGACAGAATTGACCTTCCCTTAGCAAGTATGGAGGTACGATTTAAATTGCTCGATCGCCTGCAAAACCAGCCATTACAGCAAGTAGCAGGTAAAGCGGTGATAGACTCGATCGCCGTCGATGGCTATAAATTCCGCTTAGCCGATGGCAGTTGGTTATTAATTCGCTTTAGCGGTACTGAACCATTATTGCGCTTGTACTGCGAAGCTTCCAACTCAGTCGAAGTGCATAAAACTCTGACTTGGGCAAGAGATTGGGCAAACAAACTATAGCAATCCTCAATGATTAAAGAGAAGTTAAATCAGGACTTGGTACAGGTGGGTTTCAGGTAACCGAAGTTAACTTTTATTACTAATCAATCTAAGCTTTAAAGGCAAATTCTTTGCTAACTTGCCACCTTTTACCATTATGAATTAACAGCGTTAGCCGAGGGACAATAAATTCAAAGTATAGCTGCTGCTGTTCAAACTCTGGCCAAGCCTGGCGAAAATTTTGTCGGGTCAAGTCTCGAAAAGCAACCGTCAAATGGGGTGCAAAAGGACGAGTTTTACTAACCTGATCAACAATGTTTAGGGATTCCTCAAGATAGGTGATTAAATCTTTCTGAACAGCTAGCAATTGTGGCGTTTTCAGAACTTTAATATAAATTACACGAGGCTTGAAAGCTCCAAATCCAGAAAGGTTTACTAGCAAGGGATCTCTAATCTGGGCAAACTGTTGTAATTTTTCCTCTAGTACTGGCAATTTTTCTAGTTGCCATTTAAATGGCGCTTGTAAAGTAATGTGAGGTGGAGATTTCAGAGCAGCGCGACTATTATAAACTTGAGCAAAGTGCTGCTGGATTTTAGTAACATTTTGCTGTATTTCTTCAGGAAGCAGGAAAGCAATAAAGAATAGTTGTTTTAGTTGCTTCAAAGCTAATCAAATCTTCTCAAAAACCTGATTACATACTATCAGATATCTACGATACCCTGGTTTGTCAAGATAGAAGAAGGTATTGTCGATAAAAATCCAAGTAAGATCTCGCTCACCGCAAGTGCGCCTAAGGGGACCGCGTTTTGGACATTTTTAGCATAAAATAACCCTCAAATCGAGCGAGGGAAAAAAGTGTATTCAGATTGATACTTTTTACCAACTGGAAGCTGAAATGTGGAAAGAGAATTTTATTGACCAACATTTTCTAGCCATCGGATTTGATTCGTGAATTAGCTGGTGAAGACAGGCAACGGGAAGGAACAGGGAACAGACATGACACAATTCCTTTCCGTTCTTTTCTCACAAACGACTTACGATTGCTATCTAATCTCTAGCTACTAATTGCTCGGATTCAACTACGTGCTGTAACAAACCGTCGCAAGCATCTAAAAGCAAATCGATTACTCGATCAAAACCTTCTCGACCGCCGTAGTAGGGATCTGGGACTTCTTGTTGCTGATGATTAGCAGCAAATTCGCAGATTAATCTGACTTTATCTTGATATTTTTGCTCCCGATCCAAATAGAGAATGCCCTGATAGTTATCCCGATCCATTGCCAAAATCAGATCGAAGTTCTCAAAATCGGACTTGTGCAACTGTCTGGCTTCACCTGTGAGCTTAATTCCTCGTCGTTGTGCCGCTAAGGTCATGCGCGCGTCAGGAGGAGAACCAATATGATAACTGGAAGTACCTGCTGAGTCACAAATAATACTGCCATTTAAGCCAGCTTGTTCAACTAAGTAATTCATTATATTCTCCGCCGATGGAGAACGACAAATATTACCCAGACAGACAAAAAGTAACTTGTAAGCCATAGATGAAGAAATAGTTAAATCGATCAGTCTTTTTGAGGCAAGGCAGAAGCCAGAGGGCAGAGGGCAGAAGGTTTAACTTCAGGCTTTGGCACAAGCTTGGAAACGACTTTTGGTCGCAAGAGTTCGCTGACCCCAGGCTCACATAGCCTTTGCGTGGCTTTAGATCGGGAGGGGTTAAATCCTATAGCTGATAATTCCCTTCTGCCCTCTGCCTCCTGCCTCCTGCCTGCTTAAATTACATACCTGGAATATTTAAGCCGCTAGTTAGTTCTTCCATGCTTGTCCGCATGGTTTCTGTGGACTTGTTATAAGCATCTTGCATAGCAAAGGTAACCAAATCAGAAAGTTGTTCTGCTCCCAGAGCAAGCGCTTCTGGGTTAATCTCTACGCGACGCGGTTCTTGGCTACCACTCATGATGACTTTCACCATTCCGTTTTCGCTCTCTCCGGTAATTTCCATTTTCTCCAATTCTTCTTGGAGTTGTTTGGCACCCTGTTGAACTTGCTGCGCTTTTTTGACAGCATCAGCTAGTTCTTTCATTTTGCCTAAACCGAATCCAAATCCTTGTCCTTTCGCCATAGTGATATCGCTTAGCTAAGTGTATTTAAATTATTTTAAGGTGAGGAGCTTTTTTCACCTGTATTCAATCTTAATATCCCTGAGGTTATTAAGGTATCCTCAAGATGGCTAAAACTCGCCTAGTAACTTAACCTCTGGCTCTAAATTAATAGACCAATGGCGGGCAACTTGTTCTTGAACGTAGCCAATGAGCTGAAAAATATCCTCAGCCTTAGCATTGCCAGAGTTGATAATAAAGTTAGCATGACGCTCGGACACTTGAGCGCCGCCGAGGCGATAGCCTTTTAAGCCAATTTGTTCGATTAACCAGCCAGCAGCATAGGGCTTGGGATTGCGAAATACGCTACCACAGCTAGGTCGATCGTAGGGTTGGGAACTTTTGCGCTTAATCAGATTTTGGTGAGTTGTTGCCGTAAGTTGGGCGCTGTCAAAACCTGGTTCTAATTGAAATGTTGCTTCAATAACTAAGCGCCGATCGCTTTGTAAAATAGAGCTGCGATAACTATAGTTAAGGTCTGCGGCAGTCAGTTTTTCTACTCTTAGATCTGGCGAAACAACTGTAGCACTAACCAGACGCTGGGCAGTACATTGCTCGTGAGCCCCTGCATTCATAACTACTGCACCGCCAACCGTACCTGGTATTCCTACCGCCCACTCTAGCCCTCGCCAACCTCGTTTAGCAGCTGCCCAAGCCAGGCGAACAATGGGTTCGCCTGCACCAGCAGTAATCTGAGCTGTTTCTGGATCGAATTTGCTGTAGCGAAGATGGCGAGTGTTAATCGTTAACCCAGGAATAGCGCGATCGCTCACCAGCAGATTTGAACCTGCTCCCAACCAGTTAAGAGGCAAATCTTGAGATTGATGCCACTCCAAACTAGCTTGTAGTTCTTCCCAGTTTCTAGGTGCTACGTACCATTGAGCTAGTCCTCCTACCCGGAGAGAGGTGAAGTTGGCTAAACAAACTTGTGGCTCGATCGAACACTTGGTTCCGGCTAACTCGATCGGCAAGATATTAGTTTTAGTAGAAATAGTAAACAAAGTCTTGGTTTGACCGACAGCCTCAGGTAAAATATTCATGGGGTTAGTCTCACAAAATAGAGCAGCGGCTGAGATAGGTGAGTGGGAAATAAACGGAATAGTTCCCTAGGTAAAGTTAATTTTTTTAGGCTAATTTTCTTTCTTCAGAAGCAATCAAAGAAATAACCTGGGGAATTACCTGATTGAGATTTCCTGCTCCCAGAAACAAAGCTAAGTCTCCTGGTTGCAGAATCTCTACTAATAAAGTACTCAGAGACTCTAAACAAGGTTGATAGATTACTTGCTGATGGCGAGCCGCGATCGTCTCCGCTACTTGTTGACCGTTAATTTTTCCTGGATTAGCTTCTCCAGCACTGTAAATATCAGTGACAACAACTAGATCGGCCTTAGTAAAAGATCCGCTAAATTCTTCCAAGAAGGTCGAGGTGCGGCTGTAACGGTGAGGTTGAAAAATTGCTACTATTCTTTGCACCGAGTTTTTACTCACCTGTAAGCGAGCACCAGCAAGGGTAGCGCTGATTTCACTGGGGTGGTGGGCATAATCATCAACGAAAGTAATGCCGTTGCAATTGCCCCGATATTCAAATCGCCGTTTTGCTCCCTGAAAGCTGGCGAGTGCAGAAGCAATTACCTCGAAATCTAAATCCAGTTTTCGACCTACTGCTACTGCAGCCAAAGCATTACTCAAATTGTGTTTGCCCAGCAGCGGCAATCGCATAACTCCCAGTAATTTTCCTCTTTCCCACACTTGGGCACTGCTGCCTCCAGCATGATAGCTTACATTTTTTACCGTGTAGTCAGCGCCTTTTTGGGGATCGATACTGTAAGTAATTCCTGGTTTTAGCCGTGTAGCAACTGTCTCGCAATCGATACAGCCTACTAGAGTCTCGCATTGAGCGGCAAAAACTCTAAATATTTTCACTACCTCTTCTAAACTTTGATAGCGATCGGTATGATCTAATTCAATATTAGTAACTATACCGATTTGCGGAGAATGCTTGGATAAAGAACCATCTGATTCATCTGCTTCTGCAACTAAGAAATTGCCCTGACCTAAACGAGCATTTCCTTCCCAGGCATCGACTTCACCGCCAACAATGATGGTTGGGTCTAAACCTGCTTTCAGCAGTAAGTAACCTATTAAGCTACTGGTCGTAGTTTTACCGTGAGTACCAGCTACGGCAATACTCTGGTAATTTTTAATTAAGGCAGCTAAAAGGTCGGAACGATGAAAAATCGGATAGCCTCCCTTAAGTGCAGCTTGATACTCAGAATTATTTTTGCCAATTGCTGTCGAACAAATTATCTGAGGTAAGTATTCTGGGGATTTTACCGAACTTAAGTAATTATCATTAGAGGATTTGCCCTTAGCTAAAGCAGAAATTTTGCTGCTGCTTGTTGCTGCTGTTAAGCCTTCAGGAATTACCTCAGCTAGCGGTTGAAAAAAATCCAAGTTGCTAGCTTCTTGGCGGTTGAAAATACGAACTCCAACTGACTGCAAGCGCCGAGTAATATGGCTAGCATGAAGATCGGAACCCGATACAGGTAACTCGCGCTTAGCTAAAACGTAGGCTAGCGCTGACATTCCTATACCGCCAATCCCAATAAAATGGAATGGCCTGCCATTCAAGTCGATAGTTTTCAATTTTCCATCTCCTTACACACCACAACAATAAAAACAATGTTGCCTAAATAATAGGGGTCATGATAACAATAATTCATTTTTGAATATATAGGTAATTATTCGGTAATTTTGTGATTTTGGGGAATTATTCAGTAATTTTGCAGGCATTCAACAGCTAACAGCCAATAGCAATCAGCAATCAGCTAATATGGAAAACTTTTTACTTTACTGAATTTAGGGATCGAAACGTCTTGACTTTACGATATTATTGGGTTCATTAAGAATAATTTAATGTATTGAGTTAAAAGACAGAGGGCAAGAAACAGTGATTAGAGTAGCGATCAACGGTTTTGGACGCATCGGACGTAATTTCCTCAGATGCTGGATGGGAAGAGAGAATAGCGAATTAGAGGTAATTGGGATCAATGACACTTCCGATCCTAAAACTAACGCCCACCTGCTTAAATACGATTCAATGCTGGGTAAATTGGATGCACAGATAGAAGCAGACGAGAACTCGCTAACAGTAAATGGTAAAACAATCAAATGCGTATCTGATCGCAACCCCTTAAACTTGCCTTGGGATTCCTGGGGAATTGACTTAATCATCGAATCCACCGGGGTCTTCGTTACTGAACAAGGAGCTTCCAAGCACTTAGCCGCAGGCGCAAAAAAAGTTCTAATTACTGCTCCTGGTAAAGGAGGAGGAAATATTGGAACTTATGTAATGGGGGTCAATCACGAACAATACGAACATAACAAACATAATATACTCAGCAACGCTAGCTGTACTACCAACTGTCTTGCTCCTGTTGTCAAAGTACTTCACGAAAACTTTGGCATTATTAAAGGGACAATGACCACCACCCACAGCTACACTGGCGACCAGCGTATACTCGATGCTAGTCACCGCGACCTGCGCCGAGCAAGAGCGGCTGCAGTTAATATTGTCCCTACCTCTACTGGTGCAGCTAAAGCAGTAGCTTTAGTTATTCCAGAAGTTAAAGGTAAACTAAATGGTATTGCTATGCGCGTTCCCACTCCCAATGTTTCTGTGGTCGATTTGGTGGCGCAAGTAGAAAAAAGCACTATTGCTGAACAACTAAATGACGTATTCAGGGAAGCTGCTGAAGGTTCTCTCCAGGGAATTATAGAGTATAACGAATTACCTCTAGTTTCTTGCGATTATCGCGGTACTGACGCTTCTTCTATTATTGATGCTAGCCTAACTATGGTCATGGGTGGCGATCTAGTCAAAGTAGTCGCCTGGTATGACAATGAATGGGGTTATTCTCAACGGGTTGTGGATTTGGCAGAATTAGTTGCTCAGAAGTGGCAATGATAAACTTCACTGTCATTTTGCTTATCTTCGTGGCATTCAGAATAAGGACTGAGGCTAAATGACACGAGAGACACAAAGATTTCACAAATCATTTAGGATTGCTAGATAAGCGAGGCAAACCCCTAGGTAAAGTTAGCCTGGGGGTTGACTTTAAAAATTCAAACCCACCAAAACAATCAAATGACCATCTCAGACTTGAAAACCCAGGTTGAGTCAAATTCAGATATCATCCTTTGGGAAGAGGCTGGCGCGAGTTGGCAAGATAAGATTAAACGGGCAATTGTTGGCAATAACCCTCCTAGCTACCTAATTTGTCCCCACACCCAGGAAGCTTTCTCAGAAATAGTCAAATATGCTGGCGATCGCCACTGGAGCATTATCCCTTGTGGTAGCGCTAGCAAAATTAGTTGGGGAGGACTGCTCAAAGATATTGACTTAGTTATCAGTACTAAGCACCTCAACCGCATCGTCGAACATGCAGTTGGCGACTTGACGGTCACAGTAGAAGCTGGTGTCAAACTAGCTGAACTTCAGGATACTCTCAAGCAAAAAGGTCAATTTCTCGCTCTCGATCCTGCTTATCCAGAGGATGCAACTATCGGCGGTATTATTGCTACAGCCGATGCTGGGAGTTGGCGACAGCGCTATGGAGGAGTCAGAGATATGTTACTGGGAATATCTTTTGCTCGCGCTGACGGACAACTTGTCAAAGCTGGGGGTCGAGTAGTCAAAAATGTGGCTGGATATGACTTAATGAAGCTATTTACAGGTTCTTACGGAACTTTAGGTATTATTTCTCAAGTTACTTTGAGATTGTATCCCCTACCAGAGGCATCAGCAACGATCGCCTTAACTGGAGAAAATAGCGCGATCGCCTCCGCCACTCAAGCCTTACTCCAATCTACTCTTACCCCTACTGCAGCGGATCTACTCTCTGCCTCCTTAGTCAAGAGTTTAGCAATTGGGCGAGAGATGGGTTTAGTAGTTCGCTTCCAAAGCATACCCGAAAGCATACAAGAACAAGCAGCACAACTTGAATCTATAGCCGGACAATTAAGTTTACAAACCAGCTTATATCGGGATGCTGATGAGCAACAATTATGGCAGAGATTAGCACAAAAAATTCGAGTTCCTGCCTCACCAGAAGCAATTACTTGCAAAATAGGAGTATTACCCACCACTGCTCCAGAGATACTCACTAAACTAGAAGTAGTAACCTCTCAACAGGGATTAGGCAGCATCCACGTCAGTAGCGGTTTAGGACGGTTGCAGTTAGATGGTCAACAAGGGGTAAATCAAATTCAAGAGATGCGATCGCACCTGGAAAAGCATCGCGGTTTCCTGACCATTTTAGAAGCACCAGTTGCGCTCAAACAACAAATTGAGCCTTGGGGTTATACAGGTAACGCCCTAGAACTTATGCGTAAAATTAAAAAACAATTCGATCCAGAAAATATTTTCAGTCCCGATCGCTTTGTAGGTGGCATTTGAGAAGTAGGGGAAAGAGTGTGTGGGAAGTGTGGGAAGTTTGGGGAGTGTGGGGAGAAACAATTAACGGCTAATAGTAATCAACAATCAACAATTAACAATCAACAATAAGCGATCTATGCAAACATCAGAAAACTCTATAACAAATCCAGAATTTAATAATATTAAGGTCCAAAACGAACTTGATAAGAATATTAAAGGTTTTGACTCCAAAAATCCCCCGAAACAAGAACTAATCGATGCTTGCGTTCACTGTGGATTTTGCCTATCAACCTGTCCTAGTTATAGGGTAATTGGCAAAGAGATGGATTCTCCTAGAGGCAGAATTTATCTAATGGATGCTATTAAAAAAGGAGAAGCAGCATTAACAGAAGCTACAACCGAACATTTTGATTCTTGTTTGGGTTGTCTGGCTTGCGTCACAACTTGTCCTTCTGGTGTTGAATATGACAAGTTAATTGCAGCAACTCGTCCCCAGGTAGAAAGAAATCAACCGCGTAATCTGTGGGAGAAATTTATTAGGAGCATAATTTTTAATTTATTTCCTTATCCTAACCGCTTGCGCATTTTCCTTCCTTTGTTATTTTTGTATCAAAGATTGGGGTTGCAAAAACTGGTTAGAGCAACAGGTTTACTCAAAAGAATATCTCCTCGTTTGGCAGCG
The DNA here is from genome assembly GCA_051439565.1 of Prochloraceae cyanobacterium. Taxonomy (GTDB): domain Bacteria; phylum Cyanobacteriota; class Cyanobacteriia; order Cyanobacteriales; family JBFRWL01; genus JBFRWL01. The sequence goes on along the minus strand of JBFRWL010000368.1, from coordinate 1,897 downwards.
ATGGAGTCAATTTTACCCCAAGTTACTCTCAATTCTCTACGAGATAATTTACCCAATGTAATTCCCGCGTCAGGAAAAAAACGCTATCGCGTAGGCGTAATTTTAGGCTGCGTCCAGCGTCTCTTTTTCTCACCAGTTAATGAGGCTACACTCAGGGTTTTAACCGCTAATGGGTGCGAGGTAGTAATTCCCAAAACTCAAGGCTGCTGTGCTGCATTACCAGCGCACCAAGGGCAAGAAAAGCAGGCGCAGGAATTAGCCAGACAGATGATTGATAGTTTTGAGGGAACAGGTGTTGATGCCATAATTATTAACGCTGCTGGTTGCGGACATACTTTAAAAGAATACGGTCACATTTTAGAAGACGATCCAGAATATCGGGAGAAAGCTAAGGAATTTGCCGTTAAAGTTAAAGACGTACAAGAGTTTTTAATGGAAGTGGAATTAACGGCAAAACTATCACCTTTAACTGACAGCGAATTGACAATGGTTTATCAAGATGCTTGTCATTTATTGCACGGACAAAAGATTAGTTTGCAACCCCGTCAATTGTTGCGGAAAATTCCTGGAGTGAAGCTAAGAGAACCTATTGATGCTGCTTTATGTTGTGGCAGTGCTGGGGTTTATAATATGTTGCAACCTGAAGTCGCAGATGAATTGGGTCAACAAAAAGTTGATAATTTATTGAATACTGGTGCTGAGTTAATAGCTTCTCCAAATCCTGGCTGTTCTTTACAAATTAAGAAACATTTGAGCTTGAAAGGTAAAGAAATTAAGTTGATGCATCCGATGGAATTATTGGATTATTCGATTAGGGGAATTAAGCTTAGTTAGCAGAGATGCAAATCCTACAAGATTATTTTCAGACTCGGCTACAAATATTACCTCGTTTAGGCTCAACCTTCTCGCCGGACAAGCTAATCAGTTACACCATCGAGTTAAACTCGATAAACACTGCTTCCACTCCCAGGCAGGAATGATAAACTTGACGGACGAATTCTTTGTCCAACACTCACTTCAATTTCCCCTCCCCAGTCTTCCAGCGAGAGAAATTTGTCCTCAGCTCCCTCATAGTCATAATAGCGACACTCCTCAGCTTGGCGTCTCTGGATTGTTCCGACACGACTCATTTGGGCTATTCCTGAGTCCACGCACCGATAAAATTCCCCAGCCCAAGTTAGCTGTTGGGGCGGAGTGCCGCTAACTTCCAGCGTGTTGACGGGTTCTAGCCAAGTCACTTCTACTAAGTCATCTTCATCTACTGAGAGCCAGCGGAGCCGTTCGCCATCCTGTAACATGTACTCAAACCAAACATAGCCCTCATCGTCGTAAGTCAGCTTTCCCTCGACAACCCAATCATCACCCAGATATTGAACGATATCGCCAATTTGCAGATTAAAGAGATTCCGTGATGATGGCAACTTTTCGCGATTTCTGAGAGTTTTTTGCTTTTTTTGTTTAACTATTAAAAATAAAGCCAGTAAGACGGCTAGGACAATTCCAATCCAGAAGAGCGGTAACATTTGCGGTCCAAAAGTAGTACCTAAATTAATAAACTTCCCACCGGCGATCGGACTGGTAACGTACAATCACTGGATGAGAAAGGCGATTAACTTGAACAAAACCTAGTTGGATATCGCCAGGAAGTTGAAACAGGTTAGAGAGCACAGAAGGAGTTAGGAAGCGAGTTGCAACTGGTAGCTCTAGCTGGTCGAGTTGAATAGGTTCGCGCGCTGCCATCACAAACCCCCAAGGTCCGAAGCTGGGCACATTCACTACATAAGGGTAAATCGAAAGCTTTACTGATTCTAGAGTAGCAGCTACACAGGCAAAAGCGCGAGGAGCAAAAAAGGGACTAGAAGCTTGGGTGACAAAAATGCCATTGGGTGCTAATCGG
>JBFRWL010000367.1:0-4321 GCA_051439565.1 Prochloraceae cyanobacterium | reverse complement strand
GATAAATTAACTCGGAATAATTTGCTGATGCGTTCGGGGAGTAGTCCCATTGCTTTAACCGAGACTCTTAAAGGACTGCAAAAAAGGTTTGACCACGATGAACTGGCCTTTCTGCTCAAGCGAGCGTCTAGCATGAGAAATTTTGAGAAAGCCAAACAATTGGTGGATTTACTGCAAAAATCGACCCAAAAGACCCTGGTGTTTATTAATTACAAGGCAACCATGTCCTATTTATCTAAATATTTAGAGAAGCAGGGTATTGCCCATACTTGTTTTCGCGGTTCGATGTCCTTAAAAGCTAAAGATGCAGCTATTGATACTTTTAGAGAAGAAGTTTCGGTGATGTTGGCTTCGGAAACGGGGGGAGAAGGACGCAATCTTCAGTTTGCTAACACCATTGTCAATTACGACCTGCCCTGGAATCCCATGAAAATTGAGCAGCGCATTGGTCGTCTGCATCGTATTGGGCAAACCCAGGATGTATTTATCTTTAACTTTTGTCTGGCTAACAGTATCGAAGCTTATATCCTCAAAATACTCCACGACAAAATCAATATGTTTGAGTTGGTGGTAGGAGAGATTGAAACCATTCTGGGCAATATGGGAGATGAATTTGACTTTAGCGAAACCGTTATTGACCTCTGGTTAGCCAATGAAGAGCCAAAACAACTAAACGCAGCTTTTGGTAATTTAGGTCAGCAATTGCTTGATGCCAAACACAGCTATCAAGAAATACAGGAATTTGACGAAAAGTTGTTTGGTGATGAATTTGAAGCCTAATTCAGTAATCAGTAATTAAGAGAAAATGGATAATACGATTCTCGATACAATTAACCAAATGGTTGCTCGACTCGATGGAGTAGCTGAGTGGACGAATTCAACTAGTCTGGAAGTTTTGTTACCTAAAAAAATCGCATCTGCTTTAAAGGTAGGGGAATTAGTCACTTTTACCACCAGTGCTGACACCAATGGTAGCAGTTATTTTGTGACCTATAACTCAGATATTCTGGAACGGTTTGAGGGGTTATTGTCAAACAGTGGTTATGTGGCAAGTTATGGCATTAAATACGATGGCTATCTGAAAAAGAGCGGTTTTGAGAAACTGGTAACTGATACTTTATGTCCTCAAAATGGCTAGATTCGGGTGCAGGATGCTGTACCTGCCATTACTCCCTATGTCTTATTTAATGTCAACTACACCGCCGAAGCCTCGGAAAAACGCTTGGGTATGGTTTCTTTTTGGGTCAAGGGGATTACAGGGGTGACAGGAGTTGACCTTGGTGATGCTTTATTGTGGACGGTTGACCGCATCGCGTCTCCGCCAATTGAAGAAGTTCCGGCTCTTGATTTTGAACAATTACTCCAAATTGGCTCGCAGCACTCAGAGCAACTGATTGAGAGAGAATTAATTCCCTGGCGACAAAAAAATCAACGCCAACTGCAACGAGATTCTAAGCGGATTACTGAGTATTACCAAGACATTATGGGAGAAATTGAGGCGAAAATTCACAAAAGACATTTAGAAGGAGAAGAGAAAGAGCGAGAATTAGCTCGCATTGAAGCTACCAAACTTGAATTGAGGCGCAAAGTCAAAGATTTACATGAGCGTTCCCGTCTGGAAGTCACGGCTGGGTTACACAGTGCTTTGATTGTCTGGTTGCAAACGGTTCACATTAATTGCCAACTAATTCGCAAAAAGCAGAAGCGCGATATTGTGGCGGTTTGGAATCCTTATCAGAAAAAAGTCGAGCCTCTGCGCTGCTTTAAGTCCAATAACCCAGTTACCAGCTTCTATTTAAGTAATGAATCCGCACAGATTGTCTGTCCCACAGTTTGGTCATCTTAAATTATCAGCCGTAATGCCAAATTAAATCAACTGCGTATGACACGCATCACGTATACTTACAACACTGTCAGACATATTGTAAGCAACATGGTTAATCAACCAGTGTTTTTGTCTCAGCTAGGTATAGTAATTACTACGTCGCAATTATTATTTATAACATTGCATTACATTGTGTAAAACAATTTTCTATAACTCCAAACCTCTACTTCTCTGCCGTTTCTGACGAGTCAATTTTTTCTGTCTCTCATGCTTTATTACCTCATTCCAATCTTTACCTTGTTGGGGTACATGACGATAAACTTTAGATTTCGAGGGAGCGAGCGAGGAGAGAGTTTTTGCCATTTTGTTACCCATTTCATCATTATCTGTAGCGATCGCTATTGACCCACCAAGTTTCGCCATCTCTGCCATAGCTGTCTTAATCAGTTCGAGTTGGTAGTTAGAAATCGTCCCAGATGTAGCTATGTAGCGAGTATTGGTATTCTCATTACTGAAAAGTTGATGATATGAAAGAGCATCAATGGCACTTTCTGTAATCAGAAGTTGGCGATCGCTCTTTTGGTGATTCGACTGCCACAGTGCCTTAGTTCCACCACTACTAAAACCCGTAAAGTTGTTATTCTTCATGGAGTAGCCAGTTAACCCGTCTTGGTCGTAATGAGGAAAGATAGCATTACCAAGATCGTCGATAGCAACAGTACCCATAAAGCGCGCGCTCGTGACTGTAGATCGCTCGATACCTCGTTTTTCTAGATAAGGGTGTTCATGGGCTACTCGGAAACCAGATACAGCTTTAATGACGGATAGGCGATCGCCCGTTACTGGTTGGGGTTTATCTACAGGTGTCAATCTGGATGGTTGTAATCTTAGTTCGTTGAGCCAGTCACGTAGTTCTTTTCTAACCCCTGCGAGAGTTACGTTTTGCCGATTTTGGATGAAATCAATAATCGTGCCGTTGTCAGCATCATCTCTGACGGAGAAGTAAATGCCATGTCCGTCAGTGTCCGTCGCGACTACTATTTTGTCCCCCTGGGGGTGGCGCAGGACGGCACTATTACGACTGGATTCAGATGCTATGTATTGGTATCCCTGGCTTTGGGCATACTCAACTAAGTTAATCTCGGTTTTGAACTTCTCTAGTTCTTCTTTCCTCTTACGCTCTAAGGCTCGTCTTCCTCTTTCAAAATCTCTGTGAATTTGTCTATGGAGTTGGTTAAGTTGTTGATTTGCTTGTTCAATCTGTTGACTTGTCTGTTCAAGTTCGTCACTTGTTCGCTCAAGTCGTTGACTTGATTCTGTAGCTGTTTGTTCTGCCCTGACAACCGCTTCATATCCATTTCGTATCTGTTGGATAGAGTTTCGATTTGTTCTTTGTACTGCTTGGCTAACTGTAGATATGACAACCTCAGTTGGTTCTCTAGTCCGCTCATCGGCTACTCCATTTTTAGACAGGGTTGCCCCTGGCACTGCCAGCCTGGGGTTAGTTGTTTGTATGGGGGCAGGGTGATGAATGTTCCGTTGCTGGTTTCGTATATTTTTATTCCTTTGGTTTGGTTCTTGAGATGGTTCAAGGTCTGCTGTTGTTGTTTGATTTCCTGGTTGAGATAATCTAGTTGGGCTTGATTCTGGGTAATCCGAGTTGATAGGAATCCTATCAGCCCCCAACTCCCGCCTAAGATACCCAGACAAAGACTCCCTGCTGTTAGGGATAGCCACATCCATTGTTTGCCCAAGTATTTTTTGAAGATTCGGTTGTTCTCCTCCGTAGCGCGAGATATGATAGCTCGCTCTTGAGATAGCCAATTCTCTGATTCTCTCCTGAAGTCCCTGTATAGTGCTTTCCTTTGTGCCTTCAGTTGTAGTTTTAGTTCCTGGTGTTCTTGTTCTGCCGTTTCCTCCAGACGTTTGTTCTCGGCTTCTATTTTCTTTTTCAGGTTGTCCCCCAAGTCGCCAAGATGCTTCATATATTCCCCCTTTGAGTCGATAGCGAACTTTATCTTCTGGATTAAGTACCGTGATATAGTTTTTTCCCTGCCTTGGTATCTCTAAACCTAATTCAGCAAAAGAATTAATAATGTGATCGCGGTTGGTAACTAACCCTGCTTCGATGCGCTTGGTAATATATTCGGTTAGCTGTTTCTTGGGGTCTGGTGCTGCGGATAGTCCTGCCCGTTGGCGTTCGGCATCGATTAGAGCTTGGTAGCCTGGTTCGTAGATTCTCTTACGGGCTAAATCGTCTGGTCTTGCCCAGTCTTCTTTGATATTCCAATATGTTTGCCAGGGTTTGAAGTAACCATGCCAACCAGGGGGGGCAATGTTAAGGCTTTTTCCCGTATCTAGTTCTACTTTGGGAGTTACGAAATGGAGTTCTACGCGCTCGCCTCCTGTGTGGGTGTGGCGTACCCAAAGGGTGTTATATGCGTCAGTATTGATACCAGCAAAGGCGTATGCTTCAAAGGAATCGATTAGTGCTTG
>JBFRWL010000366.1:0-10351 GCA_051439565.1 Prochloraceae cyanobacterium | reverse complement strand
GCGCAAACACGGTAGACCGACAACCTTACATTTCTGCGATGAGTTAATCCGCCTCTATGGTAGTGACGACCCACAAATTGCCCAAGGGGCTAGTTTTGCTGTCGAGAATTGGGCAGCGGCTGGCTTCTGGCAGGAACTAGAAGATGGCTTGTCCGAGATCAAACAAACTAGACATCCACACTTGCATTTGGCATTCTTTAGCTGGCACAACCGCGTTGAAGCACAGCACGCAGGACATACTTTAGAAGAATTGGAGGAAGTTTACTTCGATCCGAAATTCGATCGCACCAAATTCTTCCAAGGAGGTAAGGAAATTCTCGAAGCGATCGCCGTCTTCTGGGATGGACTTAATCAAGACCGAGTTTGACTGAGGATATAAGCACTATCGAGTTGGCGATCAAAAATTTTTCACTACATAGGGCTTGCTGAAAAAAATGATCAAAAATCAACAGATATCTACTGTTTTTTCAACCCAAGCAAAAAGATAAGCTTTTGTTATTTATAATGGGCAAAATATAATTTTTGATAATTGGCGATTGAGAAAATTGTCCAAATTTACCTTCAATTGAATTCCTAATTGACCAGTGCCGCCTTTCGTCCTCCACCAACTTGGCGGACTCGCTCGACAGGTTGTTCTGCAAGAAAATTATCTAATTCTTTGCGACCGCGCCTAATCCTGTCTGAGTGTATCCCAGTCACTTGAAACATATATTTAATTCCGCCATGTCCTAGCCTTTTTGCTTCTAATGCTACATATCAACGTTTCTGTTGTTCGTTTAGTCGCCTGAGGAACAGTTTGATCTGAGCGTGCTGTTGTTTGAGCGAAGAATCCCCTTTTCTCATCCAAATCCTGACGGATGATGTTCTCATTAGGGGGGATATAGTGTTATTAAAATTCATCGACTCATCGATGTTTCCGTCAGCACTAGCATCAAGAATAGTACTGATAGAAGCACTTTCTGGGTAAGTTTTTTTAAGATGTTTTTGATATTGCTAATATCTGAACATATATTTTGATACATTCATAAACGAATCAAAAGCAACTAATTAATATTTCATATATATTACAAAAGAAGGAAAAAGAAAAAATGGAACGGACCGATCCCAAGTTTATCGATCGCTTACTTGAAGTCATAGAGAAGGAGATCGTACCCATAACCCGAGAAAATACTAAAAAAGGAAGCAAGTTGTTTGGGGGTGCAGTTCTCAGGAAGGACGACCTCTCTACGGTACTCGCCGCCAGCAATGAAGAAGCTATAAACCCTCTGTACCATGGCGAAATCAATACAATCAAGAAGTTCTACGAAATGCCTCGCAACCAGCGTCCCACAGCGAAAGAGTGCATCTTTTTAACCACTCACGAACCCTGTCCCCTCTGTCTTTCTGGCATCACTTGGGGGGGATTTGACAATTTCTACACCCTGTTCACTTACCAAGACTCTCGGGACGACTACGGCATTCCTCACGATCTGAACATTTTGAAGGAAGTCTTCAAGCAAGATGCAGGAGGATACGCCCATGAAAACTTATACTGGAAGTGCTACTACATCAGGGATCTCATCAACGCCTGTGATGAGGGAAGCAAAAAAGGGTTTCTCGAACGAGTCGAAAATCTGAAAAAAGTTTACGCCGAACTGTCTGACAACTATCAGGCAACGAAGGGCAAGTTGGACATGGAATTCCCTCTCCCTTAATCTATGCTTTATCCACAACTCCTGAACCCCTTACAGGATGGGGGAGGTGAGGTAAGGGAGATAAGGGAGACAGGGCAAACAAGGGAGACAAAGGGAATAAAATTACTTCTCCACACTTCCCATACTCCCCACTCTACAAGACTTCTTTTGGAGTAGTATAGTAAAGCAATTATCATGGCAGTTTCCAACCAAACTGAGCAGCAAGGCTCAGTTAACACTGTTCTTTTCTCTGAATCAGTAGCTCTTGAAAATGAATCAGAATTCATAATCAATAAAAGAGCAATAATTGTGAATGCCTTAAAATTTCAAGGATGTTTTAATGCGGAGCTTTTAGCGCCAATTCCTAATCTTAGAGAAGAATGGATAACTTTAATTCAGTTTCAAAATGAGCATCTTCTGCGCCAATGGCTGAATTCTCAAGCATACGCTCAAGCAGTTTCTCGAATAGAACCTTACATTAATACAACAAGAAGACAGTTTTTGTCTAATTTTAATCAACAAGTCTCCTTTTTAATCACTACCACAGTTACTCCTGAAAATGAACCAAAGTGGTTAAGGTGGAATGATAAAATCCATGAAGTAATGAGTTCTTTCCCCGGATTTGTAGGTTCAGACATACAACCATCAACCATAAAACAAAAAGGAGATAATAAAACTTGGATCGTCAATTTTCAGTTTAACAACTTAGAAAACCTCAGAAATTGGATAAATTCTCCTGAGAGAGCCAGATTAATAGAAGAAGGCTCAGGCTTATACGAATCATCGGTTGTTAGCCAGGTGTCTAGTGGTTTTGGCAGTTGGTTTGATATGAAGAGCGAGGAGGGTACTGGTGTTGCTGGCTGGAAAATGCCTTGGATTGTGGAGATGGCCTTGTATCCAATGATACTTGCACAAGCAAAGCTGACGGGATTCCTAAACGTTTTCCCCATGCCAGTCGTTATTTTAATTAACACATTTTATGGTTGTTTTCTGATGCAATACTTTTTGGTACCTTGGGTCCAAAAATTAATGAATTTCTGGCTTCTTCCTCAACGTAATCAAGAAAAAACTATCAATCCTATCGGAGTTATTCTATCTTTAATTTACTTGCTAATAATAGCCTATATTTCCGTGAAAGTTATATTTGCGTAACTATTTGGGATTTAGCCTATTTGAGATGAGATCTTAATTAATTGTATTTTGCTCTAAGAATTAGAAGAATGACAAAAAACCAAATATATATAGCTATATCTGATGCTTAAATTCTTCCGTAGCTCTTTAAAGATTGAGGAATGCGATCGCTAATACAGTCATTAGTTAACGTAGTGTGAGGAGCAAGATCGATGTCGCCTTGGCTCTGGCAAGTTTTCCAAAAGACTCCATTTGTTTTGGTAACTTCCCTATTAGTTACCAATAATTCAATAGCAGCAGCAACCTTTAAGTTTCAAACTGCTGCTCAACATAGAGAAGTTATTCCTACTAGATCACTCAAGCTAGTAAATAGAATACGTGTTAGTCTGGCCGCTCTTAGCGACCCTGATTGCCAGTCTGGCTGTCCGCTACCGCATTTCGCGAGCCAAAATTCAGGAATTCTTGAGGGACTGGGCCGGCACGGAGTTAGGGATTGGCACGATTGACCGCTGCGTTCGAGAAGCCGGAATAGCCTGCGTCCCAGTGGTTGAGCGGTTAGTTGAAGAGCTTCAAGAGGCAAAGATTCTCCATCTTGATGAAACGCCTTGGTACGTCAAAGGACGACTTCACTGACTTTGGGTAGCCATCACCAGCAATACGGCAGTTTTTCACATCGGTAGCCGCAAAAAAGAAGAACTGGCTCACTTGGTCACAGAAGCTTTTGTCGGTTGGTTGGTAACCGATGGCTACAAAGCTTATCGTCACCGGAAAAAGCGGCAGCGATGTCTAGCCCATCTCATTCCAAAAGCGATTGCCATCACTGGGGCAGTTGACCAAAAAGCCGCTCAAATTGGGCAGTGGATTTTAACGTATTTGAGGGAGTTAATCGAGACCATTGCCGAAGGGGATTCCAAGAATTCTCGGTTAGTTGGCCGACTACTCTCGCGCTTATGTCGAGTCTGCCACTAATGACTGGTCAGCTGTCGTCGCTTTCGTCAACCATCCTGATTTTCCACCCACCAATAATGAAGCGGAACGGGCCCTGCGCCATGCTGTCATTGCCCGTCGAATTGGCTTTGGAACCAGAACAGATGAGGGGAGCTTAGCTTATAGTTCTCTGTTGAGCGTGATTGAAACCTGTCGGCTGAGAAACATTGACCCTTGGTCTTACCTCGTCGAAGTGATTGCTTTAGCCAGAAAAGGTTTGAGTCCGCCGCCTGTTCCTGTCGGTTAGTCAATCAGCGATCGCTCTTTTGAGGGGGGATGCAAATGGTTACAATATTTTGAGAGACTAAAAATATCAAATTTTATGAAATTATTTGCTTTTTTATTTTTTTATGGTATCTAAGGTGTTGTTAATTGCAAAAATATATCAAGAACTAAAACGGTTTCCCGAAGCTGTTGCCTCGGAGGAAACAGGTTTTTTATGTTGCCCATTGCTCGTTTCCTTTAAACCTGTGAGAGAGGGTAAACTTGCCAAATCGAGCACAAGGGAAATGCGGTAATTATGGAGTAGATAAGGTGTTTTCATCCCTAGCGAAGTTTAAACAAAGTATAAAATTAAGCAACTCACAAAGCAAGAGCTGGACGCTATTGGTTATAGCGATCGCCCTAGCGATCGCCTCTCCGATTATTTTGATTCTCGGCAGTGTCTTTTTCGACGCTAGTGAGGTTTGGAAGCATTTAGCTACCACAGTTCTGCCAGATTATATCTTTAACTCCCTCTGTTTAATGCTTGGTGTTGGCTGTGGGGTTTTAGTAATTGGCGTAGGAACAGCATGGCTAGTAACAACTTGTAGTTTTTGGGGCAGTCGTCTGTGGGAATGGATGTTAGTATTGCCTCTAGCTGCGCCCGCCTATGTACTTGCCTATACTTACACTAATATCCTCGATTTTTACGGGCCAGTGCAGAGATGGTTGCGGCATTTATTTGGCTGGAGTAGCGCAACAGATTACTGGTTTCCGAATATTCGCTCTCTGGTAGGGGCGATCGCCATGCTTACCTTAGTGCTGTATCCCTACGTTTACTTGCTAGCGCGGGTAGCTTTTCTCGAACAGTCAGCGCGTAGTTTAGAAGCCAGTCGCTGCTTGGGCTGCGGTCCTTGGCGCAGTTTTTTTACTATTGCCCTACCCTTGGCTCGACCCTCAATTCTAGCAGGTTTGGCGCTAGCCTTAATGGAAACTCTCAATGACGTTGGTACGGTAGAGTATTTTGGAGTAACGACTTTTACCCTGGGAATTTATCGTACTTGGCGGTTTATGGATCGACCAGTAGCTGCAGCTCAGTTGGCTGCTGTTATGTTACTATTTGTTGTCTGTCTAATTTGGCTAGAACGTCTATCTCGCCGCCAAGCTAAATACTATCAGACTGGCAATGCTAACCAGCCAATATCGAGATATCAACTGGGCTGGTTGCGAGGGACCTTAGCTTGGATTGGATGTTTTGTGCCAGCTACTTTGGGTTTCTTGCTGCCAGCTGGTTTTTTGCTCCAGATGACTCTTGCTAATGCCGAGCGAACTCTAAAAGGGGACTTTATCAGTCTTGCTCTCAATAGTTTGTTTTTAGCAATTATAACTGCAACTTTAGCGGTGGTGATTTCTCTAATTATGGCTTACGGGCAGCGATTATATTCCAATCCGGGCATACGTTTAGCAGTAAACACTGCCTCAATGGGCTACGCTGTACCAGGTTCAGTAATTGCCATGGCAATACTGATTGCCGTTGCTAGGTTTAATATTCCGATCGCGGCCTTGATTTTTGCTTTTCTGGTTCGCTTTCTGGCAGTTTCCTTTGGTGCAGTGGAATCAAGTCTCAATAAAATCAAGCCCAGTCTCGATGATGCCGCCCGCAGTCTCGGTTACGATCCTACTAGCACAATGGTCAAAGTTCACGCACCGCTAATGTGGGGAGGAATGTTAACTGCTGGAATGTTAGTTTTTGTGGATGTTATGAAAGAATTGCCAGCTAGCTTTGCTATCCGTCCTTTGAACTTTAATACTCTAGCAGTGCGAGTCTATCAATATGCTTCCGATGAAAGATTAATTGAAGCTGCGGCACCTGCCCTGACTATTGTATTGGTCGGGATTATTCCAGTAATTCTTTTGAGTTGGAGAATTGCTCAGTCTCGCCCTAGTTCTAATTGACGTGAGTTTGACGAAACAGAACTAATTAGTTGAGGGGAGGACTCAAAAGTGAGAATGTTGAAGAAGGAAGGAGACATGTAGGCTCCAGGGCAGAAGGAGGAAGAAGTAAGAAGGAAAGAAGTTCAGTAAGATCGGGGCGCATCGAACTTTCTGTCTGCTGCTTATCGCTTTTCTGCCTTTCCTCGGAAGAATGATAAATATTTAACCACAATTAAGGAAAATAGTATTAAGTTAGCAACGAGCAACATATAGCATAGAATACTTGTATGATGACTTGGCAAAAAAAACAACTAAAATTTAGATTTGTTTCCGTTTTACTCTCATTCTGAAATTGAAACGAATCTAAATTAGCCAAGTAATAAAAGCTAAAGTCTACCCCAGTGCTTACAACAAAGGGGAGTCTTAGTTGGAGGTTATTCAAGAATGTTATGCAATTTGGCCTTAATTTGCTAGAGAAGCTAATCGAGATAATAGTTGAAACACTCGCCACTGAAGAATCAGAACCAAGGCTAGATCTGATGGCAAGGGCAACTGTCGAGCGACAACAGCTAGAAGAAGCCATAAACGTAATTTTTGAGAGTACTTCTCAAACTATTGGTGAAACATTCTGCCAATCGGTAATACGCTATCTAGCTTCTGTCCTTAATGTTCGTTATCTAGGTATTTCTGCGGCTAGCGGCAGCAACTACCAACGGCTGCGAGTCATTGTCCTCTGGAATGGGGAGAAATTCAGCGAAAACTTTGAGTATGACATTACCGGAACTCCCGCCGAACAAGTAATGGCTGAGGGAATATGTTTCTATCCTGAAAATGTTCGAGCTGCTTTTCCAGAAGATGAGTATTTAAGAAAGCACAACATTGAAAGCTATTGGGGATTAGCGCTGTTGAATTGCGATCGACAGCCCTTGGGTCATCTTTTTGTCATGGACGACAAACCGATTCTCAGAGAGGATTGGGATGAGTCCTTGCTTAAAATTATCGGGGCTCGCATCCGACTAGAATTAGAGCGAATCGAGTCAGAAGAAGCTACGAAAGCAACGCAAGCACATCTGAGTAGAATTTTAGATATAGCTAAAGATGCAATTATCTCAGTAGATCCACACTACAAGATTCAAATTTTTAATCAGGGAGCAGAATATATCTTTGGATATAAAACTGAAGAAATTTTAGGTCAACCACTGGATTTGCTTTTGCCAGAAGACCTAAGAGCAGTTCACCAACAGTACATAGAGCAATTTTCTCAGTCTGTCGAGATTTCTCGCATAATGGACAAGCGCCCAGAAGTTTTTGGTCGCCGTAAAGATGGAACAGTATTTCCTGCACAAGCTTCTGTTTCCAAGCTGCAATTAAAAGAGGGAACTACCTATACCGTGATTCTACGAGACATTACGGAAAATAAGCAAACACAAGAGCGCTTGAAGCAATATGCTTTTTATGATTCCCTTACTAAATTGCCTAACCGAGCCTTATTTATAGACAGGCTTAAGCAGACAATCAACAGAGCTTTAAGGCAGAGCAACTATCTATCTACCGTTCTTTTCCTCAACCTCGATGAATTCAGGGCGATCGGCAACAGTCTTGGACGCGCACTCGGCGACCAACTGCTAATCGGGATCGCTCGAAGACTAAAAACTTGCTTGCGTCCGGCTGATACACTAGCACGAGTTGGGGAAGACGAGTTCGCCACGATTCTTGAGGAAATCAAAGAAGTTGATGATGTAATTAAAGTTGCCAAAAGAATTCACCAGCAACTACAATCGCCTTTTCAACTTGAAGGGTACGAAGTGTTTACCACCGCTAGTATTGGCATTGCTATTAATAACAACAATGAATACCAGCAGCCAGAGGAGCTTTTACGCAATGCCGATATCGCCATGCATCATGCCAAGAAACTGGGAAAGGGACGTTACGTCATCTTCGATCCCCAGATGCATCAAATAGCTTTAGCACGCTTACGGCTGGAAACCGATCTACGAAGGGCACTGGTGCGATCCGAGTTTGACCTTTACTATCAGCCGATCGTCTCCTTGATCACAGGTAAGCTAACCGGTTTTGAAGCCCTAATTCGCTGGCAACATCCACAGCGAGGTTTAGTTTCTCCTAACCAATTTATCTACATTGCCGAAGAAACTGGGCTGATCGTTCCTATGGGTCAGTGGATCCTATCTCAAGCTTGCTCGCAAATGCAAGTTTGGCACCAACAATTTCCTCAACTAAAATCCTTGAGTGTTAGCGTTAATCTTTCTGGCAAACAGCTGCGCGAATTAAATTTAGTGGACAAAATTGACCAAATTCTGGCTCAAACTGACTTTGATAGTAGATATCTCAAGTTAGAGATTACTGAAACTATATTGATGGAAAATCCAGAAGCTGCCAGACAAATTCTCACTTTACTCAAACAGAGAAAGATTAACTTGAGTTTAGATGACTTTGGTACGGGTTATTCATCCCTAAATTATTTGCACCGCTTCCCGATCGATACCTTAAAAATTGACCGCTTCTTCGTCAGCCAGGTTGAGTCTAATGGTGACAAGCTAGCCATTGTACGAACGATTATTAATCTTGCCCATAGTTTAGGTATAGATGCGATCGCGGAAGGTATTGAAACATCGGGACAATTAGAACAACTCCAGTCCCTTAGATGCCAACAAGGACAAGGATATTTATTTTCCAAACCTTTGGATTGTCAGGAGGCTGAGGAGTTTTTGCGCCAACAACAATAAGCTGTCATGAACCAGTCAAGATGTGGTGTTAAGAGATGATTTGGGATTAGATGTGCTGCTCAACCCAACTGCGGTCAAAGATTGATTCATAAATCTGATTATGGACTCTCATAATCCCCTGTTGTTTGATCACTAACCCTGACAAGAGCAATTCCTTTTCTTCAGGAGTATCAACAGCGACAACTTCTCCCTGATGCAAGACTTGTCGATAGATTTGTAGTAGCCGAGCAGATTGTTTACTCTTGAGGAGGCGATCGCGAATGGTTCTCAAATGCTCGGGTTCATCCTGTGATTCCCAATTGTCTATCATCTTGTTGCGCACCAAATTCTCAATCCACCCGGCTTCACTATTGGTGGGGATAGGAGATGAAGCACTGCGGATGAGTTTACAGAGTTTTTGAGTAAGAAAAGGCTGACCACTTGTCCAGGCTAATACTTCTTTGAGTACCACTTGAGGATTGCTAACTTTGTCCGTCAATCCTTGCAGCAAAGGTTGGGCTTCATGCTCTTTAAAGCCCTCCAGTTCAATAGCCTGACCGATGTTAAAGGAGGTTTTCTGGATGTCGGTCATTAAATCGCTAGGGGTGGCAACGCCAAAGAAAGCCCATGTTAAACGCCGATACTCTGGATTCAGGCTGCGCTGGTTATAGCAGGAGCGAATCAGGGCAAAAAAGTCATTAACGGGGAAATTTAAACCTAAGACGCTATCAATTTCATCGATAAAAATGACCAGTTGTTTTGAAGGAGCCCCATCTTCTACGCCAACTTCCACTAGCAAAATTTCCTCGATAAATTCACTCAACCGCTGAACTGGAGAAATATCTTCTCGCTCTTTCCACCAAGCTTTGAGGTCAACCTTTCTCAACAAACCAAAACGTCGCCCTAGCTCGAAAGATACTCCCTTATACCACTGGTTAGGAGTGACGTTTTCGCTACCAATGCGGGTCATATCAATCGGCGCACAACAAAACCCCTCGTGCTGGAGGTGGTGAATCATGCGCACCATCAGGCTTGACTTGCCCATCTGCCGGGGATTGAGGACGTAGCAAAACTCCGCGCGCTTCAAGGCTTTGTACAGATAACGGTCTGCGGAGCGCACTACATAAGTGGGAGCATCCATCGGCAAACTTCCACCTACTTGATAGTCAAAGGTGGAGGGTTGTTCGCTACTCCTGAGTAAGGAGTTTTCAAAGAGCAGTTCCGCTTGGGTGGCTTTGAGAATTTCTAGGGTTTGTGAGAGTTCTTGGGTTCGCTGTTGAACTTTTTGTTCTAGGCTGCGGCTGTAGTCGGCTAATGTTTGTTGTGCTTGCTCCAAGGCAATGTTTTTGACTTGAAGTTCTTGAGCAAATTTAATTCGCTCTGACTGAGCAGATTGTCGTTCCAAGCTTTCTTGGCGTAAAGCTAATTGAGTTTCCAGCCGAGCTAAGAGTTCTTCTTTAACGATCGGTTTAGTCAAATAATCATTAGCGCCCACTCTCAGTCCGGCAATTTCATCTTCCAGACGATTTTTAGCTGTTAACAGCATTATGGCTAACTCATTTCGTTTCCAGGTCGCACGAATGGTTTTGGTAACCTCATAGCCAGTCATTCTTGGCATCATCACGTCGAGTATAATTAGATCCGGCTGACAACCACCTGCCAATAAAGCTAGCGCTTCTTGACCTGATGAAGCTTGAGTAA
>JBFRWL010000365.1:0-11728 GCA_051439565.1 Prochloraceae cyanobacterium | reverse complement strand
TAAGAAGACAATTGTGTTTGTTAGTACCTTGTCTTTAACTAGTTTAGCAGTCTTACTAGGAACTGGTAAGTCAATTAAACGAGAAAAATCTTCTTAAAAATTATAAGTTTGCAGATAAGGATCAATTACAGATATATTTCAACCTAAACAAAATGAACCAAGAAATAAACTTCTTGGCTAATATTTAAAGTCTGTTTAAACGGACTTTGGTTATTAGACAGAGACTTTATTCTCTAGCTGGTGAAAATGAAACAATCACTCCCTGTACAAGGATTGGAAATCTCCTGAGTGGAGATTTTTGCCTTTTTTGTCGTATTTTTATAAGTTTGCAGTCAGAGAGTTTATTGAATGGAGCATTTCTGTCCCACTTTTACAATTTACTAGCTTTCAGTTAAGCTAGCTTTTTAAGCATTAATCTATTCTTATCGTGAAAATTTGGGTGAACGAACAGATCGACTCTTCTGGAATTATCTACGCTTGTATTGCTACCTGTGATGAGGAGATAGCAAAAGCCTGTCACCAATCTTGGCAAGAAAATTTGACCGAAAGACAAAAACGAGATGGTTGGACTGCGCGTTTGAGGACAGTTAGTTCCTGGGATGAAGTTCCCGTAAATGCTATGAAGTTAAATTGAATGTCAATACTAATAACTTTTCAATCTAATAAAATTATTTTGCACGGTGCTGTCGAGACAAAAGCTGGCGTCGCAGTTGATCGAGAGCATTACAAGCACTAATGTAGCGAATTATTCCTCGCTTCCTTTCTTGACCCAAACGATACTCAAAACTATCTACTTGCTCCTGCGGCCCAGCTAAACCAATATATACCAATCCTACAGGCTTAGTTTCCGTGCCTCCACCTGGTCCAGCTATGCCTGTAATACTCAAACCCCAAGTAGTTCCCAGTCGCTGTTTAACTCCCAGTGCCATTTGCTGGGCAACAATAGTACTAACTGCACCAAATTGGGCTAAATCTTCCTCGTTCACCCCTAAAAGAGAAATTTTCACCTGATTGTTGTAAGCAATCACACCCCCCATAAAATAGTCAGAACTACCGGGGATGGCGGTTAACATTTCTCCTAACCCTCCGCCAGTACAAGATTCAGCCACACTCAAAGTCTCACCAGCAGCCCGCAATAATTGACCGACAATTGAGGCAATAGTATCTTCGTCCGCCCCATAATAATCTTGGCCTGCTATCTCCTGTAATTGTTGTGCTATCGGGTCAATTAGGGCGATCGCTTCGGCTTCTGAAGCAGCTTGTGCAGATACTCGCAGTCTAACCTCTCCTTTGGAAGCATAGGGTGCCACGGTAGGATTAGTTAGATCGAAAAAGGAAGTTACTTTTTCCGCCAAGGCAGACTCGCCAATTCCCCTAAACCTCAAGGTACGACTGTAAATGATTTGTTTGCCCCAACCTTGACTTTTGAGATAGGGAACGGCAGTTTCTCGCCACATTCTTTGCATCTCGGAAGGAACCCCAGGAAAAGTGAGAATGGTTAAACCCGATCGAGGTTGCCAGATTATTCCTGGTGCAGTTCCAGCAGGGTTAGGTAGAATATCTGCTCCTACTGGAATTAGAGCTTGTTTGTGGTTGTTGGGGCTCATTTTGCGCCCCCGTTGCGCAAATTTGGCCGCGATATCTTGGATAATTTCTGGTCTTTCTAGTAGGGGAGTAGCAAAGAAGTCAGCGATCGCCTCTAGAGTCAGATCGTCCGGTGTTGGTCCCAGACCGCCAGTAAAAATTAAAATCGAACAGCGCTTGCTGGCAATCTCGATCGCCTGCTGGAGTCGCCCTACATTATCTCCCACTACAGTTTGATAATAGTGGGCAATGCCCAAGCTCGCTAACTGCTGGGCTAAAAACTGAACGTTGGTATTGAGGATATCCCCCAATAGCAATTCCGTTCCCACGCAAATAATTTCTGCACTCATATTTGGTTTTTAGCTTTTAATTTTTTCCTGCGCCAGACTTGCCAGCCGACATAAGCTAACAAAAATGTCGCGCCGATCGCGTACCCCCAACCACTGGGAATATTAGAAAAACCCAATGCCAAACAGCCTACCCAGAGGGTAAGGGCATAAATAAACAAAACCGTCAGACGTTGGGAAATTCCTGCTTTGAGCAACCAGTGGTGTATGTGACTATTATCGCCAATGAAAGGAGATTGACCTCGACGCAGACGGGAGATAATTACTGCTGACATATCTACTATTGGCACTGCCAAGATTAAGTAGGGTAGTAAAACTGCCGTCACTGCTGTAGTTTTGACTAAGCCGATCGCTCCGATTCCCGCTAAGACGAAGCCCATAAAATAGGCTCCTCCATCTCCCATGAAAATTTGGGCTGGGTTAAAATTGTAACGCAGGAAACCTAAGGCTCCGCCTGCTAAAGCCGCAGCAATTAGGGCGGCGGCCGGTCGATCCATAAATAGAGCCACAATCAACATTACTACTGCGGCAATACCAGAAACACCAGCAGCTAAGCCGTCTACGCCATCTATCCAATTAATGGCGTTAGCCATTCCTACCAGCCAAACTACTGTCACTGGCAGACTAAACCAACCAAGATCGACTAAGCCATTCAAGGGAACGGAGATGAAATCAATCCTCACCCCTACGTACCAGCAAGTAGCAGCGACGGCTATTTGCATGACTAATCGGGAGAGGGGGCTAAGATTAAATAGGTCGTCAGCAAAACCAATTAAAAAAAAGGCAACACCGCCTAAAGTAATTTCCCAAATTTCCCTTTCCTGTCCTGGGGGAAGTAAGC
Source organism: Prochloraceae cyanobacterium (assembly GCA_051439565.1). Classification (GTDB taxonomy): domain Bacteria; phylum Cyanobacteriota; class Cyanobacteriia; order Cyanobacteriales; family JBFRWL01; genus JBFRWL01. Next base: position 8,956 of record JBFRWL010000365.1, on the reverse strand, counting down.
TAAATCCTCCCAGTCCCCAAACAACCAATAAGGCAGTCACAGTCCCAGCAAAAATTGAGATACCTCCGACGCGCGCCGTTGGCATTTGATGAATTTTTCTTCTATTAGGCCGATCGACTATACCAAACCTGAGAGCGATATTCTTGACATCTGGAATAGTCCATAAAACTACAGTGACAGAGACGAGAAAAGAAATCAGATGGTACAGTTGGATAGGCATCTGAGGCATCCCAAGGGGATCAATGCTTCTGAAATTACTCAAGCAATCTGGGCAGTAGATCTCGCCTGGGGCGAGGGTGCCGACAGAGGAATATTTAGGTGAGAGTAGAGAGGGAAACGCTCGCACAAGGCGGCCACCCGCTCCAGACAACCGCTTTTAACTGTTTCGTCCTCTGGATTCAACAGTCGGTCTGCAATTATCTTAGCAATCTCTTGGAATTCTGCTACACCCATTCCTCTAGTAGTCATGGCTGGCGAACCGAGGCGCAAGCCACTGGTCACAAAAGGCGATTCTGGGTCGAAGGGAACTGTATTTTTATTGGCGGTAATATTGACTTCGCTGACCAAGCGATCGGCGAGCTTTCCTGTCATGCCGATACAGCGAAGGTCAACTAACATCAGATGGTTATCGGTGCCGCCAGAAACGATCTTTAAGCCGCGATCGCTCAGACCATTTGCCAAAGCTCTAGCATTCTCAATTACTTGGCCTGAATAAGTTTTAAACTCTGGTTGGAGCGCTTCGCCGAAGGCAACTGCTTTAGCCGCGATCGCCTGTTCTAAAGGTCCGCCTTGAGTGCCGGGGAAAACCGCTTTATTCAACTTTTTCCCCAAATCTGGATCGCGAGTTAAAATTAAACCACCTCTTGGTCCCCGCAGGGTTTTGTGGGTAGTAGTAGTAACTACATCGCAGTAGGGAACGGGGTTAGGATGGTGCCCGGTGACTACTAGACCAGCGATATGAGCGATATCTGCTAACAGGTAAGCGCCAATTTCGTCGGCGATCGCTCTAAACTTATCGAACTCTATGAGGCGAGGATAAGCAGAATAGCCGCAAATAATCAGCTTGGGACGTTCCTTGCGTGCTATATTCCGAATTTGCTCGTAATCCAGCCTTTCTGTTTCCCGATTAACGCCGTAGTGACAAACTTTAAACCACTTGCCCGATACATTTACTGGGGAACCGTGGGTTAGGTGCCCTCCGTGGGCTAAATCCATCCCCATGATTTTATCTCCTGGTTCTAGCAGCGCCAGGAAGACAGCAAAATTAGCTTGGGCACCAGAATGAGGCTGAACGTTAGCGCTAGCAGCGCCAAATAGTTGTTTAGCTCGATCTATTGCTAATTGTTCGGCGCGATCGATAAATTCGCAGCCGCCATAATAGCGTTTTCCGGGCAAGCCTTCGGCATACTTATTAGTTAATACCGAGCCTTGTGCTGCTAAGACAGCAGGTGAGGTAAAGTTTTCACTGGCAATCAATTCCAGGTGATTCCGTTGCCGTTGCAATTCGAGCTGTATAATTTCGGCTACGACTGGATCGGTTTGAGCGAGAAAATCTAAATTCGTTTTAGTCACTTTCTTCTCAATCTTTATCGATTGCTAGCGAATGTTTTTAGGTTCATGCGATGATTACTATCACAGATCTGTCATTGTAGCTCTGTTTACTGTTTATGAATATAAATTAAGTATAAATTTAAGACTTCGTTACTTATTTACCCCGAGGCAAAAAACAGAAAACTCAAACAAAGTCTGAAAAACTATTTTTATTCTTTAAATTTTCTATTAAGGTGTGTATTTATTCTTATTCTCTCTTCAAACCAAGAACTAGAATAGTAGTAGCATCGTTGGTTAGCAATGGGAGAGGCTAGATGCTAGTAATTCTTACAGAAGAACAAGTTATTTCTACACAGCAAGTTTGCCAAGGCTGCCTGCTTGCCGATCGCAGCGGCTTACCTCGTTGGCATCACGGTCAACTCAGTTGCGGTAATTCCTTAGGCAAATCAGCAGAAAATCAGCCAGCTTTATATCAGTGTCAGATGGGATTCCGCATTGCCAATATTGAGTGATCGAATTGGTAGAAAGAAGAACTAGACTATATCTTGCTAAAAATAAACCTTTAACTTGTTGAACAAGTCAGGGGCGGGTGCGCTATGGTGGAATTTGTTAGGAGATAGTTCTCGATTGCACTAATTAAGGAGAAAATAAAATGACTTGGCGCGGCTCGGTAGATTTTAAAGATAGATTCTTTGCTGCACTTGTTTACGCACTCCCCTTGGTATACGTGTTACCTTTCGGTGATTTTCTCATATCTCAGACGCAACAGATTCCCATTTTGGGAATTATTATAGGCATTATATATTTGCCACTTCAACCTTTAATTTCAATTTACTACAGCTTTCCTTTCGCAGGAATTATTATTTTCTTTGCTTTGTTCTTTGCAGTAGTAAGAAATGAGAGAATAAGTCATTTCATTCGTTTTAATACCATGCAGGCGATTTTGATAGATATTCTTTTGGTACTCTGCCGTTGGGTCATGCTTATTTTCGAAAGGGGACTTGGCAGTAATAATTTACTAATAGTAACTCTCTACAACGTTATCTTTTTGGGAACCCTTGCTGCTTGCTTATATTCAATTATTCAGTCAGCAACTGGACGTTACGCAGAAATTCCAACTATCTCTGAGGCAGCTTATTCTCAAGTTCGTTAGGTTTTAAGTAGTTTGTGTAAGAGGGTGATAATTGTTTATTTTTCTTAGCTAAACCCGAATAACTACGTGATTTTCTAAACGACCAATTCCTTCTATTTCCACGCGGACGCGATCGCCATTTTGCATCGCTCCCACTCCTGCTGGTGTCCCCGTTAAAATTACGTCTCCTGGTAAAAGTGTCATTACTTGAGAAATATAGGACAGCAAAAACTCTGGAGAAAACACCATCTCCGATAATAATGCCGACTGGCGGGGTTCAGATTCTTCATTTAAAAAAGTCTGCAACCTCGCTGCTGTACTTAATTCTCTAACGATCCAGGGACCTAAAGGACAAAAGCTATCAAAACCTTTTGCTCTGGTCCATTGAATGTCTTTCTTTTGCAAATCTCTAGCAGTGACGTCATTAGCAATGGTGTAGCCCCAAATTTTAGTGCGGGCTTGCTCTGGAGTAGAATTAGTACAAGGTTCGCCGACGATTACTGCTAATTCTCCCTCATAATCGATGCGATGGGACTGAGGTGGATAGTAGATAGGTTGACTATCAGCAGTAATAGAAGTAGAAGGTTTGAAGAATAACAGCGGCTCCTTTGGTACTGAAGTCCCCATTTCCTCGGCGTGAGGGCGATAATTTCTCCCCACAGCAATAATTTTAGAAGGAGTGCAAGGAGCAAGTAACTCGTAAGTATCAGGTTCGAGTTGTCGCGCGGTAGATTTTCCTTTTAACCAAGGAGGTGCATCGAGAACATCAACACTGCGGCTTAGTAGGAGTAAGCCGTAGTAGGTTTTTCCTTCAATAGTTTTCACTCTGACGTAGCGTTGCGGCATAAGGCTAAGAAAATAGATTAATTTAGTAACTTAAGAATATTTGAGATAGGTTGGCACTTAATATCATTTCACTCCTGAGTAGTGTAATCGGGAGTAAGGATTAGCAATAACTATTTGTAGCAATAAAAAGGGCAATTGAGATAAGAGGGATATTTTCTGAGCTAAATTGCTGGCAATTTTATCCATAGCAGTAGTAAGATGGTAATTCCTTGCTTCTTTACTTGTTTGTTAGATATCAAATACTACCTCATTTTGTCTAGCTCACTATAAAGAAGCCATCTTGTCCAGAAGGAAATTATCGCTATGAGTCAAAGTTACGAAATGATGTATATCCTGCGTCCAGATTTAACAGAGGACCAGGTTCAAGAAACAATTAACAAATATAAAGATTTCCTCAGCGAACAAGGATCTGAGGATATTAAAATTCAAAATCGGGGTAAGCGGCGACTTGCCTATGAAATTAAGAATTTTCAAGACGGTATCTACATCCAGATGAACTATAGAGGCAATGGCAAGCAAGTTGCTCCCCTAGAGAGAGCTATGCGCCTGAGCGATGAAGTAATACGCTACTTGACTCTCGCCTTCAAAGAGGAACAGCCTGAGCAGGCTGAAACTTCTTCTGAGGAATCTGAAGCACCAGTTGAAACTGCTGAAGCGCAAGAAGAAGTCCAATCTGGTTCGATCGAATAGAGGATCTGGAGTGTGGGGAGTGTGGAAAAGTAATTTTATCCCCCTCGTCTCCCCCCTCTCTAGAGACTTTTCCCCCTCTCCAACCATGCCCGCATTTTACCAGGATTCATTAGTCCGTGGGGATCGACCATTTCTTTGAATTGCAATTGTTCGGTTTCAACAGTTTTTCTCCCTCCATCTTCGAGGATGTAGGTATGAGGATTAGCGATCGACGCACCCTGTTCTTCGTGATAGCGGATAATTTCATTCAGGCGTTCTTCTGTGGTGTAGCGCACCAATTGTAACCCTGCCGGAATAGCCTTTCCTGCTACTCTTAGAAATTCTAAATGCATCATCACCTCGTCGCCAAAGTGACGATACAACTGTTCGACTCTTTCTAAGGTAAAAAAGAAGGTTTGTAAATAAGTAAGACTCGAATCAACGCTACGGGCATGGAGAGTAGTATGATTCCAGGTAAATTCTGCTATGCTGGTTCCCTTACTCCCTTCTTCGGTCGTTTTTTGATAGGTAATTTGACCTTTATATTCCCCGACTAAATCTTGGAATGGTTCTAAACAAAACTCGGCTAGCATCACTAAGGCACAGTGTTTGCCTTCGGGGATGTAAGTACTCAGGGCGGTAAAGTAGGAGGGAATGGGTGCAGCGTGAATGCTAACTAATTTCTTAATTAAACCATCGCTGTCGCTGAGAGCTTGACCAAATCTAGCAGCACTGATAAAGTCATCAAAAATAACAATAATTTCTGTCCAAGGGTAGGCAGGAGCGAGAGCAATTTCTAATTCAGTAATAATGCCATTGGTACCCCAGGCGTGATTGACTTTCTGTACTTCGTCTCCACGTAATTCGAGGATGCGAGGTTCGTCTTCTAAAGTCACTACACGAAGAGCTTGAAGATTGCCCCGATCGCGCAATTGTCCGTAATTTATCGAACCAATACCTCCACTACCTCCGCCAATAAAGCCACCAATGGTAGCTGTGCGATAAGTTGAAGGTACCATGCGCAGCTCCCAACCTATCTCTTTGGCTTGTTTGTCAAAGGCTGCCATTTTTACACCCGATTCTACTCGCGCCAGTCCTGGTTTAATCCAGCGAATCTGATTCATGCGAGTGGTATCGAGAATTATGCCACCATTGAGGGGAATGCACTGTCCATAATTTCCCGTTCCTGCACCTCTTAGTGTGAGGGGAACTTTGTGTTTAATGCAAGTTCGTGCTACTGCTATTATTTCGGTTTCGTTCTGGGGACGAACTACTAGATCTCCTCTTTTATCTTTGAGTTGGGCTTGCAGTATAGGACTAAAGTGATAGTAGTCTAAGGATAGCTTGGCAACCTGGAGGCGATCGGTAATTATTTCTATCCCTTTAAGTTCCTTGGCTATGGCATTCCAATCAATTTTTTTAGTTGTAGTAGGATTCATTGTTTAGTTTGAAGTTTCTCTGATTTAGGATAAGTTGGCTAATTTTTACCCCTACTTGCAACGATATTTTAATTGAAAAACTCGGATAAAATCTAACCTATGCTACTAGAGATCTACTTTTAGCGGCGATCTACCGTGCTAAGACAGTGGAAATTGCCAATAAAACAAAACTTCGATCGAACCCTATAGTTTACATACTCTAACAGCAGTTATGGCAATTGATTTGCAGATAAAGTCTCTGTGTGGCGATAACTGGAAGCTTGTATTCAACCTGTAGCTGATAGCTTATCTGAGACTTGCGCTGCGATAACTAGTTGAATTAACTTCTTCTGGAGTGTACTACTGACGCTCTAGTATTTAGTTTTAGTAAATCTTTGGCTTGAGTTCTTAGACTCGGTGAATGCGTTAAGTTATGCAGCTTGTAATTGTCTTTCAAATTTAACAATGTTAGTATTAGGTTCAGCAATCTGATGATTTTGGGCATACGCTAGCAGCTCGTCCATTAATTCCTCAAAGAGTTCAAAGACTTGTTCGACTAACTCAAAAGCCTGTTGGCGATTCTCTTGGGTAAGTTGTATATCTTCAACTAATTGTTCTACTTCTGTTTAATTGATAGTGTGATTAGAGTCCACCTCAAGATGATGTTCTCCGAAATAGCGGTAGTTCTCCTTAGTAATTCCTTGTAGTTGTTGATTAACTTTTAGTTCTTGGGTAACTTGTGTGGTAGCTGAGAGAAAAACATTTGATATTGCTTCGATCGCTTCCATTACCACCAGCTTCTGGATAGGATTGGCTTTATAAGTTAATAGATAAAGTTGATTTGTTACCAACCGTTGAGTTTTTGTTTCTTCACTCCAAAGAAATTTTAAGGAATCATTTAAACTCAGCGATTGGTTCAACCCCAATTTCTGAAGATCCTCGAGAAACCATACCCAGTGATGATCGTCCTCATGAGTGTGCTGGTTAATTAATGCCTCGATTTTGTTATTGATCGTTTCTACTCGGAAAACATATTTGTTGAGATCCTTAAAACTCATGACGAAATGAGAAAAGCCAGGAGCGAATGCTAGTCTTTGTCTTGGAGTTAAACTTGTGTCTTGCAGAAACTTAAAAAAGGGTGACTCGGCAAATTCTTGCTGTTTTTTGTCAATTAATGCAAATACTTCTTTCATCTGTCAAGCTCCTAATTTCAATCTAAATCTATTGTTATATATTTTTTCAATCAGTACTTCCGAAGCATCATCTAATTTTTATTTGTTTCGCTCTCAGCTTAAGTGCTACCACTTAACAAGAAAAAAGCAACAAATTCTTTTCTATAATCTATAAAAATTGCTATCCGGGATAGTGCTTAATTTTGATAATATAATCATAATTATCCTGAAAAATACTGATTGACTCGACCAAACCCTTAGAATTATAGTGTTCCTCAGTTGAGTATAATAGCTCTGTTAACGAGGAGAAATATACCTTGAGCAGGCAGGGGAGTCAGAAAACTCGAAAGCTGGAGCGAATTTCTAGATAAGAATCCCCCTGTACCCGGAACACCTGGAGTACTCCTGCTTGCCTTTAGCAAATGGGACAGCATGCACACCAATACTGCTCGGTTAAGAAAAGTTATCGGTTTAGACAAGCAGGGGAAACAGGGGGAAAAAGAATAGTGCTTATTCGAGCAGTATTGGCATACACACCCTAATCCCATTCAGACTGATCGAGTATCTCTTAACCAAAGTTAAAATGGTAGCATCAACTATTTTTAGCAATATTTATATAGCATTTCTATTTTAGTTATGAAACAATAACTCAAATCGTTCTCGATCATTAGTTGTTGTTTATTTAGGCAAGCACTAAACTAAGAGCTGAGGACAAATGACACGCAAGACAGAAAGATTTCACGAATCATTTTAGGATTGCTATATTCTTCTCAGATTGGTCAAAAAAAGGCTAAATGTACTTACTTCCTGCGTCTTAAGGGGCATCCTATTCCATAGCAGCAGATCTTGATGAATACACTTCCGGGTTATCAAATCAAAGAATTAATTCATGCTGGGGTCAAAACTCTAATTTATCGAGAGATTAGGGAGTCCGATCGCAAATCGGTGATTGTTAAAAGACTTAAAGCTGAGTATCCTACTCTCGAAGAGATTACCCGTATCAGAAATGAATATAAAATTACTGAAAATCTGCAGCTAGAAGGAATTGTCAAGTCCTATAGCTTGCAAAAGCATAACAACGTTTTCGCCTTGATCTTGGAAGATTTTGGCGGAGAATCTCTTAATAAGTTGCTAGATGTTAGAAAACTTGAGAGCTTGGAGTTTTTGACAATTGCCATTCAGCTAGCGAAAACCATCGGGGAACTGCATCAAAACCAGATAATACACAAAGATATTAAACCCTCAAATATCATCATTGACCCGAAAAGCCTCAAGGTAAAGATTTGTGACTTTAGCATTTCTACGCAGCTACCTAGGGAAACTCACATACTCAGCGATGGAGCTTGGGAAAGATACCATCCTACTTTACTAGAAGGCACCCTAGCATATATATCGCCAGAGCAAACCGGGCGGATGAATCGGTCAATTGACTACCGTACTGACTTTTACTCTTTGGGGGTCACCTTTTATGAAATGCTGACTGGTGAATTGCCATTTAAGGCTAACGACCCACTGGAGTTAATACACTACCATATTACGCGGCTACCAGTGCCACCTCATCAGGTCAATTCAGAAGTCCCGGAAGCAGTTTCCTCGATCGTGATCAAACTCTTAGCCAAAAATGCCGAAGACAGGTACCAAAGTGCTGGCGGCATCAAAGCTGACCTAGAAACTTGTCTAACCCAATTACAAAAGACTGCCAAAATTGAAGGCTTCACTCCTGGAAAACTAGATAAATCTAGTCAATTTCTCATTCCCCAAAAACTCTACGGTCGCTCAGCCGAAGTAGCTATGCTGATGTCCTCCTTTGAGCGAGTTAGCTTCGGTGGCTCGGAAATGATGCTGGTGAGTGGCTTCTCCGGCATTGGTAAAACCTCAGTCATTAACGAAATCCACAAACCCATTGTTCGCCAACGAGGTTATTTCATCAATGGCAAGTTCGATCAGTTTAAGCGAAATATTCCTTATGCAGCGATCGTCCAAGCCTTCCAGTCCTTGCTGCGCCAGTTGTTAACGGAAACTGCAGAAAAGATTTCTCTTTGGCAAGAAAAACTCTTATCGCGGCTAGGTGAGAATGGCCAGGTTATTATTGACGTCATTCCCGAAGTAGAACTGATTATTGGTTCTCAACCAACAGTCCCGCAGCTAGGGTCAACTGAATCTCAACA
>JBFRWL010000364.1:0-6475 GCA_051439565.1 Prochloraceae cyanobacterium | reverse complement strand
TACAAGAGGTAGGCAACAAGATACACAAGAAACCGTTCCCCGTCCCCCGTTCTTTCCTAACAATGCCAAAAATTCAAATCAATTAACTCTAGAATGCTACGATCGCTCGGCTAGGGAGTATGTTCCCCTAACATTTCAGTCTATATTCAATCCGAATCAAGTTGCTCCCTTGCTCAATCACTCCCTTCAAGTAGAGCAAACGGAAACTTCACCCCCAACAACCAATACTGTTACCCCGCCAAATGACTATTTAGAGTCTTCCGAACAACTTCTGCGGGTCCTCAGTGCTCAAGAACTAATCAAACAACCAGATAAGAATTGGACTGCTCATCTACTTACACCCCTAGGACTTAGTTCAACGTTCATTTTTCTAGGTGCTAATATTCTTTTAGCCTCAGCATTGCTACTCCCAGGCAAGCTCAGTCTAGGCAACTCGCAGAATTTGTTTAATGCCCAAAGTTCAACTGCAACTGCTAGTACTGCTAGTACAACTGAAATCGCCTCAGCTCAATTAGAATCGCCAACAGAATTAAATATTGCCAACGTTCCTAATTTAGCAACTGAAGAATTTATCAATTTAGATTTGTCTAGTACTATAACCCTAAAACTAACAACCAATTCATCTATAGCTGCTAGCCAGCCTAAAAGCACAATTACAGCAGACACTAGTGTAGAAGTTATACCAGGGGCATACTCTGATTTAGCCGCAGCCTTGTTACCGCCTTCCATGCGTCCCTATTTGATTAAGTCTTATGTAGTTCAGCCTACAAACGAGCCAGTTTTCTCCGCAGAAATCCCCGGTGAGTAAATTACTATTTAGGATACACTAAATTTGGGCGCAGACAGATCGATGGAGGGCTGTTATGAGCTTGCTAAAACGTGTTTGGCGAGTAATTCAGGTAAACGTTAACAGTCTGATTAATGAATCAGAAGATCCAGAAAAAGTCCTAGAAGAGGCGATTATGGACATGCAGGATAAACTGGTTCAGATGCGGCAGGCTGTTGCTGGGGCGATCGCCACTCAAAAACGCCTAGAAAGGCAAATGACTCAAAATGAACTTAAAGCTCAGGAATGGTATCGTCGCGCCCAATTAGCTTTAGACAAAGGAAACGAAGAATTAGCTAGAGAAGCTCTCCAACGAAAACAGCCCTATCAACAATACGTTCGCACTTTACAAGTCCAGATAGAACAACAAAACAATATTATTATTAGACTCAAACAAGATTTACGCAGTTTAGAAACAAAAATATCTCAAGCTAAAGCCAAAAAAGACATTTACATTGCTAGGGCGCGTTCGGCGATCGCCTCGCAAAAAATCCAAGAACTCACTGGCAAGGTGAGCACAAGTGGTTACTCGAATGCTTTCGAGCGAATGGAAGCAAAAGTAATCGAACTAGAAGCTCGATCGGAGGCGATCGCCAATCTCGAAACAGACGAACTCGAACAGCAATTTGCTGCCTTAGAAGATGGCAATAATGTTAATGCTGAGTTAGCCAAAATGAAAGCTAAGCGGCTAAATAGCAGGAATCGAAGAACATAACCTTACTCTCCTGACTCTTGACTTCTGACTTCCCAACCTGACCAAAAAACTTTTTCAGCGAACCCTAGTTAGGCCAAATCTTCATCTCGATCTGTCTGCGCTAACTTAGCTGAAGCTTGGAGAAAAAGGCAAAATAGAAGTGGAAGCGAGAGATCTGGTTTAATGCTCAGTTGCAGATGCCACTAAAGCTAAAATTATTGCCTTTAGCGAAAGTTTTCAAACCTTCTAGCGTTAGTTAAACTGAAAACAAGTTTTAGTTCGATTCAGTTTCTACACTTGTGAGTTGGAGAGACTGATTAGATAGTCCTAAACTAGAAATAACAGTACTATTAAGGGCATTGATACTATAAAGTTAAAGCCCACAGGCACTAACTAACTATAGCAGCCCGATCTCAAACTACCTTAGTAAATTCCAAGCAATAGGATAGACAGCGTCATGGGATTATTCGATCGCCTAAGCCGAGTTGTTAGAGGCAATCTTAACGATCTAGTCAGTAAGGCTGAAGACCCAGAAAAGGTTCTAGAGCAAGCAGTTATAGATATGCAAGAAGATCTGGTCAAACTGCGCCAAGCAGTTGCTAGGTCAATTGCGGAACAAAAACGCACCGAGCAGCAATACAACAATAATGTTGGAGAAGCCAATAAATGGCAACAACGGGCTCAATTAGCTCTCGCCAAAGGAGATGAGACCCTCGCTCGCGAAGCGCTAGTTCGCAAGAAGGGTTTTTCAGAAGCTGCCTCAAATCTCAAAGTGCAGCTCGACGCACAAACCAATCAGGTGCAAACTCTCAAAAATAATCTGATCGCTTTAGAGGGCAAAATTTCTGAAGCCAAGACTAAGAAAAATATGCTCAAGGCAAGAGCTAAAGCTGCTGAAGCTAATAAGCAACTGCAAAGTACCCTCACCGGGATAGGAACTAGCAGTGCTATGTCTGCCTTTGAACGGATGGAAGAAAAAGTTTTACAAATAGAAGCTGAATCTCAGTCAGTATCAGAGCTCGCAGGTACTGGCTTAGAACAACAATTTGCCCAGCTTGAAGCTAGCAGCGGCGTTGATGACGAACTGGCAGCCATGAAGGCACAGATCGCTGGTGCTTCTCAACCCGTAGGAGAATTACCATCCGCCAAAGAAGAAACACCAACTTCTCCCTCTGATTCAGTGGTTGATGCAGAATTAGAAGAGCTGCGCTCCCAACTCAAGAAAATGTAGTATTAGCCAAAGAATTCGGCATTGGGAATAGCTCGAAGGAGGCGTTACGCGAGTAATGCGGATGCCTCTGTTTAATTTAATTGAGTCTCCAGAAACTAAGAAATTCAGCGAATTAATGGTAAAAAATTTAGCCGCATAAGTCGTCTGGCGATAACATATAACCTTGTCTACTCAGGTAAATTTAATTATCATAACCAAGCCTGTTTAAGTTTTTAGGAGTCGTTAGGTGAGCAGCGTAGTTCAAATTACTGATGTCAATTTTGAAAGCGAAGTTTTTCAAGCTCAAAAACCAGTGCTAGTTTACTTTTGGGCTTCCTGGTGCGGTCCTTGTCGTCTAGTATCTCCGGCGATCGATTGGGCTGCTAATACCTACAGCGATCGCCTGAAAGTAGTTAAGTTAGAAGTAGATCCTAATCCAGAGGCAGTGAGTACCTGTAATGTAGAAGGTGTACCAGCTCTGAGATTATTCAAAGATAAAGAAATAATTAAAGCTCACGAGGGAGCGATCGGGAAACAGCAATTAAAAACGCTGCTCGATAATTATTTCAATTAGTTCAAATAACCAAAAATGCAATTCGCTAAGCGTTTACAAGCACTGCAAGCCAATGTGTTTGCTGATATGGATCGCGCTAAGGCAAAAGCTCGAGCCTCTGGAGTTGAGATTATCGACTTATCCTTGGGCTCCTCTGACTTGCTGCCATCAGAGCAGGTAATTACTGCGATCGAAACATCTTTGCACGATCCCAGCACTCACGGTTACTTGCTCTACCATGGCACTAGAGCCTTCAGAGAAGTAGTAGCTAATTGGTATACCAAGAGATTTGGTGTCTCAGTCGATCCAGAAACAGAGGTGCTGCAGCTCATTGGTTCTCAAGAAGGTACTGCGCACTTACCTTTAGCATTGCTCAATCCAGGAGACTTTGCCTTGCTGCAAGATCCTGGTTATCCTTCTCATGCAGGTGGCGTCTATCTAGCATCTGGTCAAATTTACACCATGCCGCTGCTGGCTGAAAACCAATATTTACCAGTGCTGGAAGACATTCCCACTCAAATACTAGCTCAAGCCAAAATGATGGTATTGAGCTACCCTCACAATCCTACTACAGCGATCGCGCCCCTATCTTTTTTCCAGAAAGCAGTGGCTTTTTGCCGCCAGCAGGATCTAGTTCTAGTCCATGATTTCCCCTACGTGGATATTGTATTTGAAGGAACTGTTGCTCCTTCTATTTTGCAAGCCGATCCCAACAAAGAAGTTTCTATTGAGTTCTTTACTTTCTCCAAGTCTTACAATATGGGAGGTTTTCGCATCGGTTACGCGATCGGCAATCCTCAGCTGATCGCCGCTTTGCGTCGAGTTAAAGCAGTAGTTGACTTCAACCAATACCTAGGGATATTAAACGGGGCGATCGCCGCTTTACAAGGCTCTCAAGCACCCGTACAAAAAACAGTTAGTACCTTCCTGCATCGGCGAGATGTTTTCGTTAATGCCTTACATCGCATCGGTTGGCAAGTTCCCACTTCAGCAGCCACTATGTATCTCTGGGCAAAACTCCCAGAAACTTGGCAAAATAACTCTGTCGAATTTTGTATTCAGTTAGTAGAAAAAACTGGCGTAGCTGTTTCTCCAGGAGCGGGATTTGGTAAAGCTGGAGAAGGTTACGTACGTTTTGCTCTAGTGCAAGAACCAGAAATATTGGAAGTAGCAGCAGAAAAAATAGCAGTATTTTTAGGTAATAAATAGGGCATTACTTGGCTAAAAGAACTATTGGTAAGTAGGTGGGCATAAATAAATATAAAACCCAAATGAGAAGTTAACTGTTTTTTGTTACCTTTGATCTTTGAGCTCCCCCCCACACTTCCCACACTTCCCACACTCCCCACACCCCTCTCTCAACCATTTTCTAATTAATTTGACCGACCTACTTAAGGGCGATCAAATCCTTCTTTAAAGACCTCTATACCTCCTGTCTGAAGTGAATTGAGCACCCATTTTTTCAGTTGGGGACGAGCGTTAATTTCTTCAAATGCCTTGATTACTACAACTAATTTTTCGATTTCAGTATCAGTGGGATATTTTTGACATAATTGCGCCAAAAGTTGCCAAATCTCTAGTCCGGCGATCGCAAATTTTTTCAAACTAGTTTCATTGTCAATTTCTCTTGCCTTGGAAAAGATTTGGCTGAATTCTCCTGGTTTAAAATTTGTGTTTGTCTCGTAGGGAAGGCGTTTTTGGTAAATTAATTCCAAACCTCGGTAACCAGAGTTCAAATAAACCCAGTTACAAATTACGCTGTCTAGTATAGTATCGCGATCGAGTTTCCAATCTTCAATGCAGGCTCCGGTCAAAATAGCACCTTCAAAGTTAGCCCCCGCCACATTAGTATTGCTCAGCAAGGCTCCGGTTAAATCCGCGCCAATCAGACAAGCCTGAGCTAAATTAACTTCTCTCAGGGAAGCTTTTTTTAGAGAAGCTCTAATTAGAGAAGCATTCCTCAGATTAGCTTTTCTCAGATTAGCCTCTAGTAGAGAAGCTCCTGCCAAATATGCCTTCTCAAAATCAGTTCTACCGAGCTTGGCTTTGGCTAGTACCGTCTCCAACAGATTAGCTTCTCTCATGTCTGCCCCCATCAGATTAGCACCCGAAAGGTTAGCAAAAGACAGATCTACTCCCTCTAGATTAGCCTCTTCTAGATTAGCCTCTTTTAGATTAACTCCACTCAAGCAAGCGCGTCTGAGATCTATCTTTTTTAAACGGCGTGAGGTTTCTTGTTGATTGACTATTTCCCAAACTTTCAGCCATTTTGGTTCTATGATCGTTTTCTGATTAATTTGGGTTTGTTGAAAATTAACGTATTCTAGGATAGCTCCACTCAGACAAGCTTGACTCAGATTAGCTTGCTTGAGAGAAGCTCCTTCTAGATTAGCTTGGGTTAAGTTAGCTCCAATAAGATTAGTTCGAGTGAGATTAGCGTTATTTAGATGAGCTCCGTGAAGATTGGCAATGCGAAGATCGGCATAACTCAAGTCGGCATTACTTAAATTGAGACTTTCACCCCCCTGATTGACAATCTGCCAGATCAAAAGCCATTTTTTGTTAATTACTGTTTCTGCACTAATTTGGACTTCTCTTAAGTTGGCATACTCTAGCTTGACATTACTCAAGTTAGCCTTAGCAAGATCTGCCCCAGATAAATCTGCTGCTGTGAGATTGGCTTCATTTAGTTGTGCCCTTCTCAAGCAAGTTCCTATTAACTTAGCTTCTGTGAGTTCTATTTCAGCTAGAAAAGCTCTTCGCAAATTGCTTCCAGAAAGAACAGCACGACTGAGATTAGCTTGATGAAGATCTATCCGACGCAGATCTAAACTAATCAGTTTAACCTGGCTTAAATCTGGTTTGATTTGGGGATGATTTTTTCTCCACTGATTCCACGCCTGTACGCCTTGCCTAAAAATGGCCAGATGCTCTGAATTAGCCATCGAATCCTCTCTTATTTAGCTACAAGCTAGCTACAAATGCTGCCTGTACGATGCCTTGACGGCAAGTTTAAATTCAAAAACACCCAGATGCACGCACCTCTCATTAATTTACAGGATATAGCTATTACTATTAGGATCCCCTTTTATTGGTTGTTAGCGATCGGCGATCGGTTATTAATTAATATTTCTTTACATCAGTTGATTTACCCTTCTAAATAACTAGGTGCAAGATGAGATCGGTCTACTC